>JBOFBL010000126.1:0-5060 GCA_051645545.1 Casimicrobium sp.
GCGAGGTGATGCGCAGTTTCCGGTTCGGCACAAAAAAGTATCGGGCGAGCCAGCGAATAAAGCATGTCGTTATGATTGGGTTATGAATGTGTTGAAAGTATTTTGCCTCGTTGCGCTCGCGCTTGTCGGTTTATTCACCGCTCACGTGCGCGCGCAAGATTTTGTTGGACGAGAAGAGGTCGCGAAATTGCGCGCCGAACTCGTTGAAGAGAAGCATTACACCGCCGAAGAATTCGATGCGGTGTTTGCCAATGTAAAACGACTCGATCAGGTGATTTCGCTCATGGATGCGCCGATTCGCGCGCCGACGCCGTGGCACGTGTATTGGCCGCGTCATATCGGTGGCGATCGTTTTCAACGCGCGCAGGAATTTGTTGTCGCCAACAAAAGCGCTCTGCAACGCGCAGAAAAAGCGTACGGTGTTCCCAGTGAAGTAATCACAGGAATCATCGGCGTCGAGACCATTTTTGGCCGCATCACAGGCAACATTCGCGTCGTTGATGCGCTTGCGACGCTTGGGTTCGATTACCCGCGCCGCGCAGATTTTTTTCGCGGAGAACTCAAAGAGTTTTTAATTCTTTGCAAAGAAATTTCTCGTTCACCGCTTGAGCCGCGTGGCTCATTTGCCGGTGCCATGGGTTGGCCGCAGTTCATGCCAGGTAGTTGGCGCAAATGGGCCGTCGATTTCGACGGCAGCGGCAAGGTTGATTTATGGAACTCGCGCGAAGATATTGTTGGCTCGGTCGCTGCGTTTCTCGCCGGACACGGCTGGCAGCGCGACGGTGCGGTAATGCTGCCGATTGCAACGCCGAATGAAGAGATTCAGAAGATGTTCAGCGGTGGTCTCACCGAACGCAAACCGTTTTCGTGGTGGAAAGAGCAGGGCATTCGCATTACGAAACAGGATGCGGATGTGACGCTGCCCACTGACGAATCGCTTGCAGGTTTGATATCGCTCGATCGCGCTGATGGCACGAATGAATACTGGATCACATTCGAGAATTTTTACGTGATTACGCGCTACAACCGCTCGCGAATGTATGCGTCATCCGTCTGGTCGCTTGCCTATTGGCTTAAACGATCATCGCCCAATTTAATTGGGCGATCAGGCTGAATAACGTAGAAATCAAGACCGACCGTATTGGTCTTCAAAGCGCTGAATATCCTCTTCGACGAGCTTGTCGCCCGTCTGCACTTCAATGAATACGATGTCGTCACTGCCAGTGTTGCGAATTCTGTGTTTTGCGCCAATTGGAATGAACACCGTCGTGTTGCGCTGACAGGGAATTTTTTTGTCATCGATATCGATTTCGCCCGTGCCATTCACAATCGTCCAATGCTCCGCGCGATGACGATGTAGCTGCAACGAAATCGAAGCGCCAGGATGCACGACGATGCGTTTGACTTTATTGCCGGGTTCGTCGTTTAGTACCTGATACGTACCCCACGGACGGCGCACGATGGACGGGAGCGTCGCAAGCTCGTTTTTCTCGGCGCGAAGTTGTTCGACGATGTGCTTCACGTCTTGCGCACGATCATTGGCCGCGACTAAGAGCGCATCATCTGTATCGATGATCGTCAAGTCTTTCACGCCGAGCGTTGCGATCAGGCGTCCGCTCGCGTGCACATAGGTGCGCTCGCTCGCATGCGCGATCACGCGACCATTGCCACGCGGGCCTGATTCCGCATGAACACGAACGCCCGAGGCATCCACGGGCAACATTTCCGAAAACGCACCCCACGCGCCGATGTCGCTCCACGAAAATTGCGCGGGTACCAGCGCGACGTCGTTCGCCTTTTCCATCACCGCATAGTCGAACGAAATATTCGGCGCTTTTTCATACGCTGCGAAGTCGACGAAGCTATCGCTGCCGATGGCTTTCTTCGCGGTAAACGCGGCAGAGGCCGCGCTCAAGGTATCGGGGCAACGCGCGATCATCTCGTCGAGTAGTTTCTTAACTGGCAGCACGAACATGCCCGAGTTCCAATAGAAACGACCGCTCGCGACGTATTCTTTCGCGACGTCAAGCTTCGGTTTTTCGACAAAACGCTTCACGACGAGCGCACCTGTGGCGAGCGCGTCGCCAGTTTCGACATAGCCGTAACCGGTTTCCGGTGCCGTTGGCTTGATGCCGAAGGTCACGAGCTTCTGCGTGGCCGCTGTGAGTCGCGCTGTTTCGGCGGCTTCGGCAAACGCGCTTGTGGGCTCAATCAAATGGTCGGAAGCGAGAATGAAGAGCGCGACGTCGTCACCATGCATCTCTTTTGCGTAGAGCGCTGCGACAGCCACCGCCGCAGCGGTGTTCCGTGCAATTGGCTCAATCAACATCGGCGGCGAATCGAAACCAGCTTCTTTCGCTGCGTGGCGAGCGAGATGCGCATGGTCTTTGTGCGTCACGACGATCGGCGCTAGTGCGTTTTGCAGTGCACTGCATCGCGCAAGGGTGCGCGCGAAGAGCGTGCTGCCGTCGGGCAAATGCACGAAAGGCTTCGGCGAGAGTTCGCGCGAGAGTGGCCACAAACGCGTTCCCGCGCCGCCGCAGAGAATGACTGGAAGAAGTTTCATTTACGAGTACTTAATTGCAATGGAAAACCATCCCCACCCTAACCCTCCCCTTGAAAGGGAGGGGATTGCCTTGGAGGGCTTAAACAGCAGCTGGATTAGCCAATCCAAATGCCGTTAAATCAACTTTCGGCTGCGGTTTCCAGCCCTTTGCGCGATGTTCGGCGACGACATTTGTGTAAATCCCGCCGCGCACGTTCCAGCGACCGGTGACGCGCATGTAGCGAGGTTTGATTGCCTTCGCGAGGACATCGCAGATGTCGTTAGTCACTTTTTCGTGAAACGCGCCGATGTCGCGGAAGCTCCACATGTAGAGTTTCAAGGCTTTGAGCTCGATGCAGCGCTTATCCGGAATGTAATCGATGGTGATGTGCGCGAAGTCTGGCTGGCCGGTGAGCGGACAGTGGCAGGTGAATTCCGGAATTTGGATGTGAATGAGGTAATCGCGATCGGGATGCGCGTTTTCGAACGTATCAAGTGCTCCGCCGAACGTCGATTGTGGCTCGGTGCGACGCCCTGGCGCGCGCTCGGAGACTTGTGTTTTTGAGGTTTTCGGCATCAGAAAAATGTCAATGGCGTCTCTCTTGGGCGACAGCGCAATTCAAGCGCGGTGCGGGGAAACGCGAAATCTATAATGTGTTGATTCTACTTTCGCCCTACCGCGCGGGGATTTCCCGTGCCGTAGGGCTTCGTGTTAGCAAAGTTTGGCATGCGTCTCACCTCGATTAAGTTAGCGGGTTTCAAATCGTTCGTCGACCCAACGACCATTTCTCTACCGGGTCAATTGGTGGGTATCGTCGGCCCCAACGGTTGCGGTAAATCGAACGTGATCGATGCGGTGCGCTGGGTGCTTGGCGAATCGAAAGCATCCGCATTGCGCGGCGAATCGATGGAAGACGTGATTTTCAACGGCGCCGGCGATCGCAAACCAGTCGCGCGCGCAAGCGTCGAGCTCATTTTCGATAACGCAGCGGGGCGTGCAGCGGGGCAATGGAGCCAGTACGCGGAGCTCTCCGTGAAACGCGTGCTGCAACGCGAAGTCGGCTCGAGCTATTACATCAATAATCAACCGGTGCGTCGACGCGACATTCTCGATGTGTTCTTGGGCACGGGCCTGGGGCCACGCGCCTATGCGGTGATCGAGCAGGGCATGATCTCGCGCATCATCGAAGCGAAACCCGAAGAGCTTCGTGTGTTCCTTGAAGAAGCCGCTGGCGTGTCGCGCTACAAAGAGCGTCGCAAAGAGACCGAATCGCGGCTTTCCGATACGAAGGAAAACCTCGCGCGCGTCAACGATATTCAAACCGAGTTGACCTCGCAAGTCGAGCGCCTCGAAGGTCAGGCCAAGGTCGCCTCGCGCTATCGCGAGCTCGCGAAAGAAAAGAGCGAAAGCCAAGTGGTGCTCTATGCGCAGCGTCGCGAAGAGGCGCTTAAGCAACGCGATAGTTCGGCGAAAGTGCTCGCCGAAAACGAAACCGCGTTCATTGCCAAAGAAACCGATTTGCAGAGCCTTTCGACGCAGATTGAGGGCATTCGACAAGACGTTTACACCAAGAACGAGGCGCAGCACAAAGCGCAAGGTGCGTTCTACGAAATCAATTCGGAAGTAGGGCGCATTGAGCAGCAGCTCGTGTACGAACGCGATCGCGCGCAGCGTTTGGTCGGCGAACTCGAAGCGCGGCAAGCCAAGCTTGTCTGGAGCGAGGAAGAAACCGCGCGCTTGACTGAGGCGATCACCGGTGCCGAAGAAGAGGCGGTTGAGGCGAACGCAAAACTCGAATCGCAACGCGAATTGGTTGACGTTGCAAACGCAGCACTTCCGATTGCAGAAACCGCGCTGCGCGCAGCGGCCACGGCGCTCGCCGACATTCAGCAAGGCATCGCTGCGCTCGATGGCGAAGCGCAAATTGTTGGTTTAAAGAAGACCGCGGCTGAGAAAGCGATTGCGCAACTTGACATGCGTGTGCAGCGTCTTGGCCAAGAGAAAGCAGCCATCAACGCGCCAGGACAGTTGGACTTCGACGGAATTACCGAAGAACTTGAGAATGAGCAAGCTGAATTGCAGGCCTCAGAAGATGCGGCAACTGAGGCTGAAGCTGTAGCGGAATCTACGGAAGGCGATCGCGAACGCTTGCGCGAGGCGATGGAGACCGCGGCACGTGCGCTCGCCGAGCTTCAAAACCGTCAACGCTACATGGCCGATGAACAAGCGAAGTTCGATCGCGGTGGCGAAGGCAAACTCAATGCATGGCTCGAATCGCACGGTGTGGCGAATGTGCGTTTCTGGTCGCAACTGAAAGTCGATGCGGGGTGGGAAGACGCGGTAGAAGCGGTGCTTCGCGAGCGTCTGAATTCGGCATTCACCAAAGACTTGCAAGGCGCTGCGACCTGGGGCGTGCCGCCCGCGAGATTAACTTTTGTTCATTCGGGCGCAGTACAACCGGCGATTGCAACACACGCAAATGCACTGCTGCGCAAAGTGTCGAGCGAGCAGCCG
>JBOFBL010000127.1:0-11623 GCA_051645545.1 Casimicrobium sp.
GAAGCGACCGGAACCATGGCGATCGATCATTTGCGGCAGCGTTGCATCGTTTGCGATTTTCGCGTCCGCGCGTACGTTCGCATAGGCGCGAAAGCTGAGCGCTTGCGTTGCTTCGACACAGAAGAGCGGCACGTCGCCACCCCCTTGCGCTTGCAGCACAATCGTTGCCGGCTGTTTCAGATTGCTCGCAAGCAGAATGGCCGCACCCGCCATGTGGCGAAGCACGGTTTGCACAGGCGCCGGATAGTCATGATCGCGCAGTGCGCGCATGATGCTCTCGTCGAGCCGCGCGACCACGCCGCGCGCAGGCGCACTCTCAAGCCAGAAGCGCGTAAGTTGATCGAAGCCTGCGGTCGTGCGGTCCATGTGAATTAAATTTTCGTGACGACTGGAATCGTGACCACCGACATGGGTAGCGCGGAGTTCTTGTCGAACAAACAACCGGCCTCGATACCGACGCGTGCAATCGCTTCCGCCGAATCGAGTTTGTCGTACATCGTGCTCATTGCACCGAGCGCGTATTCACGACCCGAACCCGCAGCCCAGAATTTCTTGAATTCGAAAACTTCGCGCATTGAGTAGATACCGTAAATGCCGGAGGGATTGGCGATGAGTGCAGTGATATGCGTGCTCTCGTACGCATCTTCATCTTCTTCTTTGGGATTGAGGTAATGCTGATCCTTGAGCTTGCCATGCAGCTTGCGAAAGGTTTCGAAGATCTCCGCTTTGCTGTTGAAGTTGAGTTCCTTCTCAGTCGAAAAAAGATTTTCGTAGACGAGCTGATGCGCCGCGCTGCCACAAAGCGCGATCACGGTCGAGCCGTGGCGCACCATTTTGTCGGAGGCGGCGTCGAAATTGTCGGAGAGGCGGGTGTCGCCAAATGTCGTGAGGGAGTCGGCGGCGATTGCGACCATATTGCCCTTACGAACCACTGCGAGTGTGGTCATCGTGAACCTGTATTGTTGAATTAATTGGTAATTATAGGTTTTGGGCGCAGGCGCCTATTTACAAGACTTTCAGAGCCCGCGGTTGCCAAACGGCGACAGCTTGCCGCAGAAACGCGTGAGGCGAATCTGCCGATTCGATTTCAGGTTGACGCAACAGGCGCCATGCGTCGCGGAGTAACGCAAGTTTTTCGTCCGATGTCTCAGGAAGTGCCGCGGCGAGTGTTTGCTTTGAGAGTTTTTCGCCGTTCGCGTTAGTTGCAATCGGGGTGTGCAAGTAACTCGGCGTTGGCAGCTCGAGCGCGCGTTGCAGCACGACTTGCCGCGGTGTATTGAGCAATAAATCGGCACCACGCACGACATGGGTAATTTCTTGTTGCGCGTCGTCGACAACGACCGCGAGTTGATATGCGAAATCACCGTCGGCGCGATGCAACACAAAATCGCCGACGTCATCGCGCACGCACTGCGCGACGCGTCCATACGCGCGGTCGTCGAACGCGACGACTTCATCGCAATTGCAACGCGAAAGGTTTATGCGAAGCGCAAACGATGACTCGCTGACGACGAGTTTCATGTCTCTACACGTGCCCGGATAAATGATTTCGCCCTCCGCATTGCGCGGCGCATCGGCGAGCATTTTTCTCGTGCAACGACAGCGATAAGTGAGCCCACGTTTTGCTAGTCGATCAAGCGCATCGCGATAAAGTTCGCTGCGATCGGATTGACGAACAATCTCGCCATCGTGAACGAAACCGTAGGCATCGAGTTGTCGCAGAATCGTGTGTTCGTGTTTGGTTGAGCAACGTTGTGTGTCAACGTCTTCGATGCGAACGAGCCACGTGCCATTGTGCGAACGGGCATCGACGTAGCTTGCGAGCGCTGCAACGAGCGAACCGAAGTGAAGTGAGCCGGTGGGCGAAGGCGCGAAGCGCCCGACGTAGCGCGACGGCGATTCGGAGTTCACTGCTTTGCGGGAACCGCCATGGGTGCAGCGGCAGGGGCTGCCTGCGCCGCCGT
Source organism: Casimicrobium sp. (assembly GCA_051645545.1). Lineage (GTDB taxonomy): Bacteria > Pseudomonadota > Gammaproteobacteria > Burkholderiales > Casimicrobiaceae > Casimicrobium. Next base: position 1,965 of record JBOFBL010000127.1, read on the forward strand.
GTCCGGATAGACCGGCGCGCTCCATTTCCATTGCCGCTCTAGAAATCCGAGTACGACGTTTGGATATTCAAAGCGGCCGAGCGAGCCGTTGTACCGTGCGAGCGCGCGAACCACGTCGCCTTTTTCAATATCGAGATAGTGGCGCAGAATCACACAGCCGTAGCGCAGGTTCGTGCGAAGGTGAAAGAGATTGTGCTCGGGTGAACCGATCAGGCGTACCCAAAACGGCATCACCTGCATATAGCCGCGAGCGGAAGCAGAACTGATCGCATACTTGCGAAACGCACTCTCGTGCGTGATGACTGCGAGCACGAGTTGGGGGTCGAGTCCCGCGCGACTCGCTTCATACTGCACCGTAATCAAAAATTCAGTGCGAGCTTCGTGATCGGGAATGCGCTTGGCGAGTCGCGTCGACATTTCCGCTAGCCACGCTTGGGTAACGCGTGGGTCACCGATCAGACGCGCAGCCGCGCGATCGGCAATGGCGGACGCAAGTGTGCTTTGCACCGACGGCACCAGCTTCTCTTCAATTTGCGATCCGGCATTCGCAAACGAGATGGCGAACGACGCGATCACTGCGCAAAACAAACGAACAAAATTCTTCATTGAATGCAATTGTTCATGATTCGGTAGTTCTTTGGATGAGATAACAAAATGGTGTCTGAGCAATTGTGGTGTACGCCCAATTTAATAGGGGCGATATGAAGAAAATACGCTATTTCAATAAATGGTAAAAAATTTATTGCCACCAAATAAAATAAGGTGATTTTACTTGACGCTGATACTTCACTCGTTCGAGTTCCGCGAGTTGCTGTTTGAGCATAACGCGCCAATGCGCTCACGCGTTCTCGATCACATCTGTGACAATCGCGAAAACAAATTCGTTCATGAAATTCTTTCGCGACCTTTCTTTTCCTGCGGTCGTCGCAGGCTTCGTTGTCGTTTTAGTTGGCTACACCAGCACTGCGGCGATCGTCTTTCAAGCGGCGCAGCGCTTGGGCGCCACCCAATCGCAAATCAACTCATGGATGTGGGCGCTCGGCATCGGCATGGGGCTCGCCTGCATCATTCCGTCGCTCATGTATCGCAAACCGATCGTCGCGGCGTGGTCGACGCCCGGTGCGGCGCTGATTGCAACGACGGTTGGCGTTTCGATGCCAGAGGCGATTGGCGCGTTCATCGTGTGCTCGGTGTTGATCATGCTCTCTGGGATCACCGGTTGGTTTGAAAAAGTGATGAATCGAATTCCGATGGCGCTCGCCTCGGCAATGTTCGCGGGCGTGTTGTTGCGGTTTGGCATGGAAGCGTTTGCATCGGCAAAGAGCGCAACGTGGCTCGTGCTGGCAATGCTCGCTGCGTATTTGATTGGACGACGATTCTTTGCGCGCTATGCGGTCGTCGGCGTACTCGCAGTAGGTTTCCTCGTTGCGTTTTTCACGAACACGCTACGTCTCGAACTCGTCACCGCAACACTCACGATGCCCGAGTGGACTTCGCCGCAATTCACGTTCTCAGGCATCGTGGGTCTCGCAATTCCCTTGTTCATCGTGACGATGACTTCGCAAAATATGCCAGGTGTCGCTGCAATTCGCGCAGCGGGCTACGACACGAAAATTTCACCGGTGATGACGACCATCGGCGCAGTCAATTTGCCACTCGCGCCCTTCGGCGCGTTCGCATTGAATTTAGCCGCGATCACTGCGGCGATTGCAATGAGCCCCGAGGCGCACGAGGACAAAGAAAAACGCTACACGGCAGGTGTGATGACGGGTATTTTCTATTGTGTGATTGGCCTCTTCGGTGCCGTCGTCGGTACCTTGTTTGCGGCGTTTCCGAAGGAGCTCATCGTCACGCTTGCGGGGCTCGCGCTCGTCATGACGATTGGCAACGGACTCGTTGGCGCGCTCAAGGAAGAGAAAGATCGTGAAGCCGCGATGATTACATTTCTCGTGACTGCGTCGGGTGTGTCGCTCGCTGGAATCGGGAGCGCTTTTTGGGGATTGGTTGCGGGTGTGATTGCACTCGGCGTGTTTCGTATCGGGAAAAACTAGTTTCTTTGACGCAGATTTCGCTGATTACTCTTGTTGATTTACGCAGATTTTTCACGAAAGCCTCGCGACTTCAAGCTTGAAAAAATCTGTGATCATCTGCGTCAAAAAAAAGAAACGGTCGCAACGCGCAACTAAATTGACATCAACTGCCGCACGCCATCGCGTTCCATGTCCGCGCCGCGTCCCGCTTTGATCACTGCGCCACGTTCCATCACAACGTATTGATCGGCGAGTTCGGCGGCGAAGTCGTAATACTGCTCGACGAGCACGATCGCCATCGTTTTGCGATCTGCAAGTAAACGCAACACGCGACCGATGTCTTTAATCACGCTAGGTTGAATTCCCTCGGTCGGTTCATCGAGGATCAGCAACTTTGGACCGGCGGCGAGTGCACGCGCAATGGCGAGTTGCTGCTGTTGTCCCCCAGAGAGATCGCCGCCACGCCGCGCGAGCATTTGTTTGAGCACGGGAAACAGATCGAACAATTCGGTTGGAATTTGAGTGCTCGCCCGCTTGTACGCAAGACCCATCAGCAGATTGTCTTCTACGGTAAGTCGTCCGAAAATTTCACGCCCCTGCGGCACGAAGCCAATGCCGCGACGCACGCGATCGAAACTCGTCTGCTTTTGAATCTCTACGCTATCGAGCGCGATGCTGCCCGATTTGATCGGCACGACGCCCATGATGCTTTTAAGCAAGGTCGTTTTGCCAACACCGTTACGACCGAGCACCACGGTGACTTCGCCGACTTTCGCAGACAGCGATACGTCGCGCAGGATGTGCGAGCCGCCGTAGTATTGATTGATGTTTTTGAGTTCAAGCATTGATGACTCCTGTAGGAGCGGCTCGCCGCGACCACCACGGTCGATATCCAGATCTACTCAATTGGAAGACATGTGTTTGGTCGCGGCAAGCCGCTCCTACAAAGCTATCGTCCAAGGTACACCTCAATCACTCGTTCGTTGTTTTGCACATCAGCGAGTGATCCTTCCGCAAGAACGCTGCCTTCATGCAAAACGGTCACAATTTTTTTCTTCTCGCGCTGCCCGCCATTAACGAGCTCGCCAATGAATTTCATGTCGTGCTCGACAACAACGAGCGAATGCTTGCCTTCGAGTGAAAGGAAAAGCTCCGCTGTGCGCTCGGTTTCTTCATCGGTCATCCCGGCGACGGGTTCATCGAGTAACAAGAGCTTCGGGTTTTGCATCAAAAGCATGCCGATTTCGAGCCACTGCTTTTGCCCATGTGAGAGCGTGCCCGCGACTCGTGCGCCATCGCCTTCGAGGTGAATCAATTTCATCGTTGAATGAAGTTGATCGAGTTCGCTCGATGAGAGTTTCGCGAACATGGTGTGTCGCACGCGTCGATCCGTTTTCGCGGCGAGTTCGAGATTTTCAAACACACTCAATTGCTCGAACACGGTCGGTTTCTGAAATTTCCGACCGATGCCACGCTCAGCAATTTCGCTCTCGCGCAGACGAAGCAAATCGATGTTCGATCCGAAAAACGCTTTGCCGCTATCGGGCTTTGTTTTCCCGGTGATGACATCCATCATCGTTGTTTTGCCCGCACCGTTCGGGCCGATGATGCAGCGCAGTTCGCCAACGCGCACGTCGAGCGAGAGTTTGTTCAACGCGCGGAAACCATCGAACGACACCGTGATTTCATCAACATACAAAATGCCGCCAGAGCTGATATCGACCACGTTGGGTTGCACCACGCGCGCGAAGCTCGCCGCCTGACCGCCCGATTGCGCAATGCCTTCCGCGATATTGTGTTTCGCTTTGTATTCAGCAAGACGCTTTGCGCCATCCTCAAGAAGTTCGGGTGTCATCGCTTCGCTCCATCCTTAGTTGTACGAAATTTGCGAAGCAAACCGATGATGCCTTGCGGCAGAAACAACGTGACCGCGATGAAGAGTGCGCCGAGGAAGTACAACCAATATTCGGGAAACGCCACCGTGAACCAACTCTTCGCGCCGTTGACGAAGAACGCGCCGATGATCGGTCCGATCAAGGTCGCGCGACCACCAACCGCCGCCCAAATTGCAATTTCGATACTCGCTGCGGGTGACATTTCACCAGGGTTGATGATGCCGACTTGCGGCACGTACAGCGCGCCCGCGACGCCGCACATCATTGCGGAAATCGTCCAGATCGAGAGCTTGTACCAAAGCGTGTTGTAGCCCGTGAACAAAACTCGCGATTCAGCATCGCGAATCGCTTGTAGCACACGACCGTATTTGCTTTGCACGATGTAGCGCGCGATCAAGTAAAACGCGATCAACACGAGACCCGTGATGACGCACAACGCGATGCGCATCGACGGTGTGGCAATCGGAATGTCGAGAATGCGTTTGAAATCGGTGAAGCCGTTGTTGCCGCCGAAGCCGGTTTCGTTACGGAAGAAGAGGAGCATCGCTGCGAAGGTGAGCGCTTGTGTGATGATCGAAAAGTACACGCCTTTGATGCGCGATCGGAACGCGAAATAGCCGAACACGAATGCCAAAACGCCCGGTAGTGCGACGACGAGAATCATTGTCCACAAAAAGTATTCGCTACCCGTCCAATGCCACGGTAGTTCTTTCCAATCGAGAAACACCATGAAGTCGGGCAGATCGCTTTTGTAAACACCATCGCGACCGATTTGCCGCATGAGATACATGCCCATCGCATAGCCGCCGAGCGCGAAGAAGAGGCCGTGTCCGAGCGACAAAATACCCGTGTAGCCCCAGATCAAATCCATCGCGAGCGCACAGATTGCGAAGCACATGATCTTGCCGAGTAGCGTGACGTAGAAATCCGGCAGGAACGGAACGACAGCGAACAGAATCGCGAGCGCGACGACGAGGCCGATGCGAACGCGGTTGTCGAACAGGGTGTTTGGTGCTGTTGTGTGCGTGAACGTTGCGGCGTTACTCATGCTTCGGCACTCCGACCTTTGAGTGCAAAGATGCCTTGCGGACGACGCTGAATGAAGATCACGATGAACACGAGCACGATGATTTTCGCGAGCACCGCGCCTGTCCAGCCTTCGAGGAACTTGTTGAGCACGCCTAAACCGAGTGCGGCGTACACCGTACCTGCAAGTTGCCCGACGCCACCGAGCACCACGACCATGAACGAATCCACGATGTAGCTCTGCCCCAGATCGGGGCCAACGTTACCCACCTGCGAGAGTGCGCAACCCGCGAGCCCGGCGATGCCTGCACCGAGCGCGAACGCGTAGGTGTCGATACGTGCTGTGTTCACGCCCATGCAGGAGGCCATCGTGCGATTCTGCGTGACGCCGCGAACGAAAAGGCCGAGTCGTGTCTTATTGATGAGCAAGTAAACAAGCAGTAACACGAAGAACGCGAAGCCGATGATCGCGATGCGGTTGTACGGCAAGATCAAATTGCTCATGATCGGAAAACCACCGGAAAGCCACGATGGATTTTCAACCGGCACGTTTTGCGCGCCGAAGGTCGAGCGCATGAGTTGAATCAGCATCAGCGAGATGCCCCAGGTCGCGAGTAGCGTTTCGAGAGGTCGTCCATACAACCAGCGAATTACGGTGCGCTCAAGCGCCGCGCCGACGAGCGCGGACACGGCAAACGCGATCGGAATCGCGGCGATGATGTAGAAATCGAACGCACTCGGAAGATGTTGGCGAAACAGATTTTGCACGACGTAGGTGGTGTAGGCGCCGATCATCATGAGCTCGCCGTGCGCCATGTTGATGACGCCCATCAAGCCGTATGTGATTGCAAGGCCAAGCGCGACCAAGAGCAGGATCGAGCCCAGCGATGCGCCGCTAAAAACGACTCCGAGTCGCTCGCCCCATACCAGTTTTCCATCGATCGCTTTGATCGCACTCGTGAGTGCGGCGCGCACTTCTGGATCGCTCTCAGCGCTCGGTTGCAGTCGCTCTTGCAGCAGCGATTTCACGCCAGGTTCACCGCTACCTGCGAGGGCAGCGATGGCTTCGAGGCGTTTTGCTTTGTCGCTGCTGGCGACGAGCATCGCGGCACGCAGTTGCTGCAACTTCGCTTTGAGTTCTGCGTTCGTTTCTTTGGCGAGCGCTTTATCGATCAACGGTAACTTCGATTCGTCGGCGTTATCTTTGAGCGCTTTGATCGCTGCTTCACGCGCAGACTCATCGGGCGAGAGTAGCGAGAGCGCCGCCTTTGCGTTGTCGAGTTCGCCGCGCACGCGATTGTTGTTGACGATGTCTTCAGCATTGGGCGGCAGCGCGACCTCCGCGCCACTCACGGCATCAATCGCATTCCCATTGCGCACGATGAATGCACGACCGTCGGCGATCTTGACCGCATCGTCGATCATTGCATCGATCAATCGCGCAAGCGCGTCGTCGGGTGTGGCGACCGCTTTCGTGAGTGCGTTGATGCGATCATCGTTCTCACCCGTCGTGATTGCCTTAACAACATCAGCAGTTATTGCCCAATTTAATTGGGGCGTCAATGCAAATAATAAAATTAGCAATAAATGCTTAAAACGCTTTATTGCCCCAATAATATTGGGCGATAAGATCATAAGTTGGGAGCGAATTTCGCAGACAAAAAAAGTGGGAATCACGGACGTGCAATTCCCACTCGAGGAGGACATTTACAAACTGTGCGAGCCGTTGCGATCAGCGGCTCGCGTCAAACGCGAAAACCTTAAGTTGCCGATTTCCCGTCCGGCACATCCTTCTTCTTGTCGTTGCCCGGAATGAATGGACTCCAAGGGTTGGCGCGAACCGGGCCCGGCGTTTTCCACACGATGTTGAATTGACCATCGGCTTTGATTTCGCCGATGAACACCGGCTTGTGCAGATGGTGATTCTTCTCGTCCATCTTCGCGGTGAAGCCCGACGGCGCGACGAAGGTTTGGCCGGCCATCGCAGCGATCACTTTATCGGTATCGGTCGATTTCGCTTTTTCAACCGCTTGCTTCCACATGTAGATGCCGATGTAGGTGGCTTCCATTGGATCGTTGGTCAACGGCTTGTCTTTATGACCCGCTAGACCTTTGGCTTTTGCATAGGCAGCCCACTTCTTCGTGAAACCATCGTTCGCTGGATTCTTCAAGCTCATGAAGTAGTTCCACGCAGCGAGGTGACCCACGAGCGGCTTCGTATCGACACCGCGCAGCTCTTCTTCACCGACCGAGAACGCAACAACCGGAACGTCTTTCGCCTTCAGACCTTGGTTGCCAAGTTCCTTGTAGAACGGCACGTTTGAGTCGCCGTTGATCGTCGAGATCACCGCAGTTTTCTTGCCTTCGGCAGAGAACTTCTTGATCTTCGCGATGATCGTTTGATAGTCGCTATGGCCGAACGGTGTGTACTCTTCCATGATGTCGGCGTCGGCAATGCCTTTGGACTTGAGGAACGAGCGCAGAATTTTGTTCGTCGTGCGCGGATACACGTAATCGGTACCGAGCAACACGAAGCGTTTCGCGGAACCACCGTCTTTGCTCATCAAATATTCAACGGCAGGAATCGCTTGCTGATTCGGTGCAGCGCCGGTGTAGAACACGTTCTTCGAAAGCTCTTCGCCTTCGTATTGCACAGGGTAGAACAGCAAACCGTTCAGCTCTTCAAACACCGGCAACACCGATTTGCGCGATACCGACGTCCAGCAACCGAAGGTCACGGCGACTTTGTCTTTGCTCATCAGTTGACGCGCTTTTTCTGCGAAGAGCGGCCAGTTCGACGCGGGGTCAACGACCACGGGCTCCAACTTGCGACCGAGCACGCCGCCTTTGGCATTGATCTCTTCGATTGCCATCAAGGCAACATCTTTAAGCACGGTTTCTGAAATTGCCATCGTGCCCGATAGCGAATGCAACACGCCGACTTTGATAGGCTCGCTCTGCGCGAACGCGAGCGACGTGACAGAGCTGCTGACAGCCGCAGCCGTGGCGACCACAATCGCTTTAAGCGTATTGCGGCGAATCGAATTGGTCATCTCGATGACTCCCGAAAATGAATGGGTGACGAATGAAATAGATTTTGTTAACTACGGCGCACGGATGCGCTGTAATAAAACTGTCGCAATCCCCGTGCCAGCCTAGCGAGCAGACGCAGCATTTGATAAGCGAACCAAGTTGGCGCTCGAATCGATGTAGCGATGAGCGTTTTGAGTGCGTGTTTTTTCGGCGCACCGAAAAAGAGCGAACAAATAACTTTGCCTGCACAACAACGTACTTGCGCCGAACCGTCGATCTCTACAATCGTTCGTAACGTCAACAATACCTGCGCGCCGATCATTTTGGATCTCACATTGAATGCACCGACCGAGGTCATTGCGCACCCGCAATGGTCAGCGAGTTTGCGATTGCGATTCGCCTTCGATGGTCGGCGCACGATTCTGGCCGAGCGCGAGCACACTGGCCCGCTGCGTTTGTTGAAGCCGCTGTATCCCGAGGGTGATCGTTGTTGTCATGCGGTCGTCGTGCATCCGCCAGGCGGCGTGGTTGCGGGCGATTCGTTGACCGTGACAGCGCAGGTCGAGCATGCTGCGCACGGTGTGATCACGACGCCGGGCGCGCAGAAGTGGTATCGAACAGAGGGCGCTGAGGCGACGAGTGTCACAACGCTTGCGATCGATCAAAGTGGAGCACTCGAATGGTTGCCGCAAGAAACCATAGTGTTCGATGGCGCGCGAGCGCGGCAAACGCTGACAATCAATCTCGAACACGGTGCGAAGTTCTTTGGATGGGAAATGGTGTGTTTCGGAAGAACCGCGAGTGACGAACGATTTACGCGCGGCCATTTCCGGCAAACGATTCGCGTACTGCGCGAGGGCGCGCTTGTGTGGAGCGAGCACTTGTCGCTCGCAGGCGGCAATCCGTTGCTCGCTTCGCCGCTCGGTTGGGGTGGCTATCCCGTGAGCGCGACTGCGTGGATCGCGCGCGACGCCGATTCGACGAGTGACGAAGCATTTCTCTCTGCGATTCGAGTGCAACTCGAAAATGAATCGCTCGCGGCAGCCTCGAATCCCGTGCCGGGGCTCTTCGTAGTGAAAGCGGTCGGCGCATCCGCAGAATCGGTACGTGAATTGCTTATTCGCGTCTGGAGCCAAGTAAGATTCGAAGTGTTTGGCGTTGCCGCACAACGCCCACGCATTTGGAGCACGTAATGGATTTAAGTCCTCGCGAGAAAGACAAGTTACTGATATTCACCGCCGGATTGGTAGCGGAGCGCCGCAAAGCGCGCGGCTTGAAATTGAATCACCCCGAAGCGATTGCACTGATTTCTGCGGCCGTGCTTGAAGGCGCGCGCGATGGCAAAACGGTCGCGGAGCTTATGAATTACGGAACCACCATTTTGAAGCGCAGCGATGTGATGGAAGGTGTGCCGGAAATGATTGCTGACATTCAAGTCGAAGCGACGTTTCCTGACGGCACGAAATTGGTAACCGTTCACAACCCCATCCAATGATTTCGATGAAAACGCAAGATAGCTTCGTTGGCTGCGTCGCGCCGTGCATGCGCACTGTCTTCGACTGGCCGCCTCGCTCTCTCGCGTTTGCATCGAAATCAACGGCGGTCTCAGTAAGTTGTGGGGTGGGCAACTTGTTGCCCACGCGTAAAGAGGTATAGCAAATGATCCCAGGCGAAA
>JBOFBL010000128.1:0-3538 GCA_051645545.1 Casimicrobium sp.
AAAATCGTGTCGCCGCTGTCCTGAGCATTCCAGCGTGGTCCGATCACGGTGTAGTTGCGATCATGCTTTGCGGTGCGTGCGCCGAACTTGAGGTTACTGATGCCTGCGACCCCGAGCTTGTATTCACCGTCTAAATGGAGATAGGTCTCTTCGTCTTTTGATGAGACTGACGCCCCGACGTTACTGATCAGCGAAACGTTCGATGTATTTGATAGGCCAATTCGCTGTCCGGCACTGTTAAGCAACGCGTAATCAGTTGGACGCGAGGTGTTAATTGTGTAGCGAATGTTCGGGTTGAGCACCGCGAAAGTTGCCGTGGGCTGCGAATTGGTGACGCCGCTGCCTTCGGTGAATCCTACACGCGCTTTGAGCGTTAGTTTGTCGTTGACACGGAATGCGCCGTCGAAATCGTAGAACGAACTTACCGATTTCGCACCTTCGCGAACGTTGTGATCGAACTGCAAGCCAACCACATTTACCCTCTCAGGCACATCTGCTCGCCGTGTGAGAGTTGCACCAACAAGGACACCCCCTTCGATGATCGGATTACTAATCTGGTACACGTTCCGGAGCTCGGTCGGTTTTGTCGGGTCTGGCGCATACGTAGCCGTCAGCAATTGGTTCGGAAGCGCAAATGCTGAGCTGTTGTAGTTGTTCGCCTTGAGCGTGCTGTGGAACGCGCTCAGATTCAAATCGATCGCGTTGTTCGGCTTGAATTGAACGCCGAGATAGCCGCCTTGGCGTTCGCGCACGCCTTCAAACAATGCCGAATTAAGACTGCCTGGGAGTCGCAAACCCTCGAGCGCGGTATTACCCTGCAGAGTTGCCGTGGCGCGGTTAATAACGTTGAAACCAAAAGTTTCCTGACCATCGCGACGGAGATGGCGATTCTCGATGAAGGCCTGCACCAATACGCCGATACGTCCACTCGGATCGTTCCACGCGAGCAATCCGCTTAATTGCGGGTCGGTTTTCTTTGGTAACACCGAATGCACTGCACCCACCGAGACTTCGCCCGTGAGCGGTTTTTTGAAATCGAGCGGCCTTCTCGTTTGCACGTCAACCGTACCAGCGATACCACCCTCAGTGATGTCGGCCTGTCCTGTTTTGTAGACCACTGACCGACCAATTAATTGCGATGGCATCAAACCGAAGCCGACGCTTCGACCGCTACTGCCTTGGTCACCTACATGCCAGTCGCCAGAACTCAGCGCGTGCGAGTTAACTGTCACCAGGTTTAAGTTAGGCGAGGTGCCGCGAATCGCCACGCGCTCGGCTTCATCCATCGCAAGTGCGCCGCCAAACTGAACGTTCACACCTGCGACGCGCGAGAGTGCGTCGGCGATGTTTTTGTCGGGCATCTTGCCCACGTCTTCTGCCGTCACGACCTCAACGTTGGTCTCGGCGTCTTTCTTGGCTTGGATCGAGCGTTGCAGCGACGCTCGAATGCCGGTGACTTCTACTGCCTCGACACGATCGACGCGCTTTTTCTCGGCATCGGTGGCGGGCGCAGTTTGTGCAAGCGCAGGTAGCGCCGCGCCGAGCATCATCAGCGATAGCGCGTGGGCAAGTGGTTTCTGGGTAAATCTCATGGTGCCTCCTTCATTGAAATCTTGTGTGAATTTGAGTGAGCTTTTAACAGTAATGTCTACAAAAGGTCTAGATTCGATTCAAAAATAGCATGCAGATTTAGACCAATTAAGCAACGCGTGCAACGTTTGGCAAGGCTGTCGCGGCGCTCATCGCCGTGCGGAACCATCCGGTAACGATTTCGGGGCGAGTGATTGCGGAGCCGACGGTAACGGCCCATGCGCCTGCGGCAATCGCTTGTGCGGCTTCGTCCGGTGTGTTGTAGCGACCCTCCGCCATGACGCGGTAGCCCAGGCTAGCAAGTTCGCGCACGAGCGCAATGTCGGGTGCATCGGGGATGTCGGCAATCGAGCCTGTATAGCCTGAGAGCGTGGTACCGATAATGTCAAACCCCATTGCGTGCGCGACGAGCGCATCTTGCCGCGTGGAGCAGTCGGCCATTGCGTATGCGCCCGATGCGTGAATGGCGTGCAATAACGATTCGACGGATGCCGGTCGCTTGCGCGATGTGGCGTCAACCGCGACGATGTTGGCACCCGCCGCCGCGAGTTCGCTGACATCGCTCAAAAACGGCGTAATGCGCACGGGCGATTCGTCGAGATCGCGTTTGACGATACCGATGATCGGAAGCTTCACAGCGCCACGCACGCGCGCAACACGGGTAGCACCTTCGATGCGCACCGCGCACGCACCGGAGAGCTCGGCGGCCTGCGCGAAACGCGCGACGATGTCGTCACGATCAAGCGGGCCGCCATCGACCGGCTGGCACGAGACCACCAGTCCGCCGCTTAGCGATTCGAGATTGAAGGCAGGCGTCATCGATCGCCTCCGTTGCCGCGCGAAACGTTCATTTCGAAGTTGTAGCGATCAGCGCGATAGAGCGACTTGCCGTACTCGATCGTCTCGCCACTCGCAGTTTGTACTTGCCGCTCGACGAGCAGGGCCGGAGAGAACGGGGCGACGTTAAGTTGCGCAGCCTCGTCCTCGGTAACGACAGTTGCCTGAATTTGCTGCACGGCGGCGCGAGGCACGCTGTCGTACTCGCGCTCAAGCACGTCGTAGAGCGATTCGCGAGCCAGTCGTTTCACATCGAATTTCGGAAAATGATCGCATGACAAATAGACCACTTCGAGCGCCATCGGCTCGTCGTCGGCCAAACGCAGTCGCCGCACTTCGTAGACATCTGCGCCGGGAATGATCTTGAGCTTTTGCGCAACCTTCGCCGAGGCGCGCACTTTAGTCGCCGATAGCAAAGTGCTTGATGGCTTCAAGCCACGACTGCGCATGTCTTCGGAAAACGAATGCAGTTGCAATGGTTTGACCCATGGTGCATCCGCCACATAGGTGCCAGAGCCTTGTTTGCGAGAGAGCGCGCCTTCGTCAGCAAGCTCTTGAAGTGCCTTTCGTAGCGTTTCGCGTGCAACGCCGAAACGCTCTGCAAGCTGCCGCTCTGCAGGAAGGCGACCACCGTCGACGTTGCGGCGAATCAGAGCGATTAACTCTTTCTTGAGTGTGGCACGGCGATCAGTGTGGGCGGCTGGCATGGAACAAAAGTGTAGACCAATTAGTGTCGCGCGACAAATTTATTCTCTAATTGGTCTATTATGTTTCAATGCAATCGCGTTTGTTTTACGATTTAATCGCACACAGCTAAATCAGTTTACGCCCAATTTAATTGGGTCAAGCTTTGATAAATTAATGTTTTCGAAAAATAGAAGAAAAATAACTGCGACCCTAATAAATTGGGCGATAACGGCAAGTGCTGGTAGCGCATTTTTGCCGCAAATTGCACGCGCACAGTCACGCTCGAATGCAGTGTTAAGTGACGCAAAAACGATTACGTTTTGGACGATGCAGCTCTCGCCGTTTCATAACGACTATGTGCTCGCGCTCATTCGCGCATTCGAAGCGCAACATGCGGGCGTACGTGTGAATTGGGTGGACATCC
>JBOFBL010000129.1:0-1050 GCA_051645545.1 Casimicrobium sp.
GGCCCCAATCGTTTCGCGCACACCGACTTCGTCGACGACTCCGAATCGAACACTGGCGCCGGTATCACTACTTCAGCCGCCACAACATCACTGGCGAGCAATGCGGCAATGGGCTCTGACGTTGTCGACGTTGTGGGCATGCGCGCGGGTTCGACTGGCGGTGTTGACAGCGTCGCGCAACCCGCAAGCAAAAAGGTGATTCCGATAGCGGTATATCTGATGCGAAGCGTATTCATATTCGCTATCAATCATACCGAATGCTTGCAAGGTCTATCGCGCGCCGCCAGGCAGGGTGCGATCCCTTCGCACCGCAATGGATCTCAACAAATGTTGATCCAAAAATGCGTTTCGCGCTTATCGAACAAGGTGCAATGACTGCGACAAGCTTGTCGCGCAGATTGCTCCCTACGCGCAGCTACCGACCTCTTCCGCCACCACGTGCATTGCCGCGGCCTTGCCCACCACCCGCGGGACGCGGCGCTGCGGCACCGCTACGTGGTGGAGCGCTTGCGCCACCGCCGCGCGGCGCGGAACCCGCATTGCTGCGTCCACCACCGCCGCCCGAGCGACCACGCGGCGCAGGACGACCACCGCGCGCTTGCCATTCGGCGTCACGCGCTTCGGAGGTCGGTGCAACGGGATCGGGAATCTTGCTCGGATCGAAGCCGTCGATTTTTACTCGCGCGATTGTTTGTTTAGTGAACTTCTCGATGTCTTTAAGCAACGGCAATTCCTCAGCCATCACAAGCGACATCGCCTCGCCCGTCGCGCCCGCGCGGCCGGTGCGACCGATGCGGTGCACGTAATCTTCGGGCACGTTTGGCAATTCGTAATTCACAACATGCGGCAGTTGATCGATGTCGATGCCACGTGCAGCGATGTCGGTGGCGACCAAGACTTGCAAGGTACCCGATTTGAATTCGGCGAGCGCTTTGGTACGCGCGCCTTGGCTCTTGTTGCCGTGAATCGCGAGCGATGAAATGCCGGATTTTGTGAGCTGTTCAGCCAAACGATTTGCGCCGTGCTTGGTGCGCGTAAAGACGAGCACTT
>JBOFBL010000130.1:0-12158 GCA_051645545.1 Casimicrobium sp.
ATCGAGGTCGTTTCCGGCTTCACTTTCGGCTGCCAAATCGTGAAAGCGCGCTGAACAACATGCTCCGGCGCATCGAATTGCGCTGTTTCGGCCTGTAAGCCTGCGATGATGTCGTCGTCGGATAGATGATTTGGCTTCATGATGTAGCTCCGTAGGCCCTCAAAAACGGTCTCTTATGTCGCCACAGACAGACAGGCGGGGCGCGAAATACATGTTTCATCAAATATTTTTTTCCATCGCTGCACGAATCTTCTCCAAGACCCGGGCACGAGTAGGACCAATGCTGCCTTCGCTGATGCCGAGCCGAGCCGCAACCTCGCTGTAGGGCATCGGTTCGTCTTGCAGAAAGACCAAACGTGCGAATTCCTGCAACTTCGGATCGAGGGTTTCTAGTGCGTGTTTGAGCTCTCGCTGAAGTTGTAATTGCTCAAGCTGTTCATCTGGCAATAAGCCTTCATCTTCGATATCGAAAGTCTGTTCGCCGTCCTCGTCTTCGAACGAGGTGATCGAAACCGTTTTTCGATTGCGATTAACAAGGGCGATCGTTTCGCGCTTAGCCGTCGTTACAAGCCAGGCTTGAATCCGCTCAGGCTGAGAAATCTTATGCATGTTTTCGTACACACGCGAAAACACGGTTTGAAACACATCAGCGGCTTGATCGTCACCCAAGCCTGCGCGCCGAGCAACGGTGTAGATGAGCTTTTGGAAACGGCGCACGAAGCTCTCCCATGCGCGGCGGTTGCCTTGCCTACATCGCTCGAACAGCTCGGCATCGGAGAGTGTGGAATCGTCTTCGGAACTCATCGGTATTTTTCTTGTTTGGATCAAGAATGTCACTCGAGAAAGCTTGATTGTGCACGAATCGGAGATTGAGCACGGAAATTCTATTTTTTACGGTTTTGTATTTATTCGCACTTGACGCTTTCTGTGCTTCGTATAGCAACCCACGATCAAGGAGTTCACCATGAACCGTCTCTCTCGCGAAAAACCGCTCACTGTATTGATTGCACCGTCGGGCTTCAAGGAAAGCTTGAGCGCGCAACAAGCAGCCGACTACATCGCAAAGGGTGTAGAGCGTGCTTTACCTGGCAGCAAAATCATCAAGGCACCGATGGCCGATGGCGGAGAGGGATTCACAGAAGCCTTGGTCGACGCAACGGGTGGTGAGATCATTCGTAAGCGTGTCACAGGGCCTGTTGGCGAGCCCGTCGATTCGTTCTTCGGAATTTTGGGTGGCCGCGAAAAGAAAACGGCGGTGATTGAGATGGCGGCTGCCGCTGGGCTTCGCTTGGTGCCGCGCGATCGCCGCAATCCAATGCTCACTACGAGCTATGGTGTTGGAGAACTCATCGAAGCAGCGCTCGATGCCGGGTGCACAAGAATTCTTTTGGGCTGCGGCGATTCTGGCATTAACGATGGCGGCGCAGGCATGGTGCAAGCACTTGGCGCACAGCTACTCGATAGCGATGGCAATGAGATCGGCTTCGGTGGTGGTGAGCTCGCAAAGCTCTGCAACATGGATCTATCGAGGCTTGATCCGCGCTTGCGGTTCACAAAGCTTGATGCTGCTGTGAACTGGCACAACGTGCTACTCGGCGAACGCGGCGTAGCGCGCGTGTTCGGTCCACAAAAGGGTGCAACACCTGAGCAAGTGGAAATACTCGAAGCTAATTTGCAGCGCTACGCTACGCATATTCGCATGACAACGGGCGCACGCGTCGCGCAGATGCCGGGCGGCGGTGCATCGGGAGGTCTCGGCGCCGGCTTCGCCGGCATTCTCGGTGGCACACTTCATCCGCGCTACGACATCGTGATGCAGTATCTCGAACTCGATTCGCTCTTAAAAGAATGCAATCTCGTGATCACTGCAGAAGGTAGCATCGACGGACAAACGCCGTTCGGAAAAGTACCTGCAGAAGTTGCGCGGCGCGCGAAACAATTGGGCTTACCGGTGATCGCCCTTGCAGGAACCATTGGCAAAGGCGCGCGAGCCAATCTTGATATCGGAATCGATGCGTTTGCGAGCATTCTTCGTCGGCCTTGCACGCTTGAAGAAGCAATTGAAAACGCGGAGAAACTGCTTACGCGCGCAGCGGAAGATGCGATTCGGATGGTTAGTATTGGGTTGAGGCTTGGGCGCTTAGATTCGCCGCACAATGCGCGTGCTTCGCGATTGGCGGCTTGAGACTGAGCGTATATTTCTCAGTCAAGAGGGCGACGGGCTAAGTTGCTACAAAGTGGTGGTCGTGAGCGGAGCGAGCATGTGAAAGCCCAAGCGCGTAGGTGCGAGGGATAGTGGTTTTAATCGTTTGATAGATCGCTCGCGCATACGCGCTCGGACGCCTGATTGCAATTACGTAGAACTTCTCTACGTCTTTGGCGCGTCCGCGACCCGTATGAGGCATTTTGCCCTTGGATCGCTTACATTTGACTCAAACCTTCTCTAAATGTCCCCCGGACATTTAGAGAAGGTTTGGTGCCCAAGAAGGGACTCGAACCCCCACGGTTTTACCCGCTAGTACCTGAAACTAGTGCGTCTACCAATTCCGCCACCTGGGCATTTCAGATTTCAACTGGAATTATAGATTGACTAAGAAAACAACAAAAACAACGCCAAAAACCGTCAAGAAAGTCGCAGCGAAAAAACCGGCGGCGAAGAAAACGGCAAAGACTTCAACCACGCGCAAAGCGGCCTCTACCAAGGCGAAGAGCGCGACAACGTCGCGCAAAAAGGCAACTCAAACGTCGAGCAAAACGTCTAAATCGACGTTGAAGTCTGCCGCCACCAAAACCGCGGCGGCGAAAAGCGCTACCAAAGTGGCGACGAAAGCCACAAAGACACGCACAACGCCAGTCATCGATACGCCAAAGACAAAAAAAGTAAAAGCTTCACCAACGCCTATCGCCGCCGTCGCAGCGACACTCCCGCCCAACTCTCTTCTCGCCACCATCATCGGTCACCCCGATGGTTATGGGTTCGCGAAACTCGACCAAGGTGGTGAGGATCTCTTTCTCTCCGAAGACGAAATGCGTGCGGTGTTGCACGGCGACCGTGTGGCCGTACGCGCGGGCGGGTTCACGCGCAACGACAAAGTCGCTGGCGAAATCGTCTCGATCATTCAGCGCGGGCAGCATCGCGTTGTTGGCAAACTCAAAGCGAAAGACGGTGTGTGGTTTATCGTCGCCTCCGAGCGGCGAATCAACCAAGACATTCTGATCCCGCAAGACAAACTTAACAAGGCGTCCCTCGATCAAATCGTCGTCGCAGAAATCACGAAACAGCCGACGCCGTTTGAAGACCCGGTCGCCGAGATCGTCGAGATCGTCGGCGATGAAGATGCGAGCGATATCGAACTCGAAATCGCAATTCGTAAGCACAATCTACCCTACGTGTTTTCCGATGCGACGCTCAAAGAAGCCGCGGCCTATGGCGACAAAGTAAAAACCGCAGACACCAAAGATCGTGTCGACTTGCGCGATATGGCGTTAGTCACGATTGATGGCGAAACCGCGAAAGACTTTGACGATGCGGTGTACGCCGAGAAATCAGGCAAAGGTTTTCGACTGATTGTCGCGATTGCAGACGTTTCGCACTACGTGAAACTCAAAACCGCACTCGACACGGACGCGCGCGAGCGGACAACGAGTGTGTACTTCCCGCGCCGCGTGATTCCGATGCTGCCCGAGGCGTTGTCGAACGAGCTTTGTTCGCTGCGTCCGAACGTCGATCGACTCTGTGTCGTTTGCGACATGAAAGTGAGCGCCACAGGCGACATTACGAGCTACGAGTTCTATAACGCGGTGATGAATTCGAAAGCGCGACTCACGTACACCGAAGTCGCTGCACGTCTGCCCGATCTTGAAACCGCGAAACCGAAAGCGGGTTCGATCGACGCGTCACTCAAAACGCTTTACGAACTCTACAAAGTGTTTCGCGATGCGCGGAAACTACGCGGCGCGCTCGATTTCGAAGGTCAAGAAGCTGTTTTCACGTTCAACGACGATGGCAGCGTGCAAGGCATCCGACCCGCGATTCGTAACGATGCACACAAGTTAATCGAAGAGATGATGCTCGCAGCGAACGTCTGTGCAGGGCAATATCTCGGTAAAGCGAAACAGTCGCTGCTCTATCGCGTGCACGATATTCCTCTTCCAGAAAAACTTGCAGCCCTACGCGAAACGCTCTCGCTGCGTGGACTTACCTTGGGCGGCGGCGACACGCCAGAGCCCAAAGATTACGCTGCGGTGATCGAGCAAACGCGCGATCGCATCGACGCGCCCGCGCTGCACATGACGCTGCTACGTTCGCTGCCGCAAGCGATCTACACACCGAAGAACGCAGGCCACTTCGGCTTGGCCTATGAGCACTACGCGCATTTCACGTCGCCCATTCGCCGCTATCCGGATCTGCTCGTACATCGTGGCATCAAAGCGGTCTTGCAGAAGAAAAAATACAGTGAACCCGATTGGGATCAGCTCGGCGAGATCTGTAGCGCCAACGAACGCCGCGCCGACATCGCCTCGCGCGAAGTGGTGCAGTTCCTCAAAGCGAAATTCCTCGAATCGAAACTCGGGGAAGAGTTCGTTGGCACGATTTCAGGCGTGGTGCCGTTCGGCGTGTTCGTCACGCTCGACGACACCTTCGCCGACGGCCTTGTTCACGCAACAACGCTACCGCGCGACTACTACGAACTCGGCCGCGACAAAGTCACGCTCGTCGGTCAGCGCAGCGGATTCTCGCTCTCACTCGGCGAGCGCGTGCGCGTAATTGTCGCCGCAGTGAATTCCGAAAGCGGAAAGGTCGATTTCGAATTCATCGGACGAGAGGGCGACGCGATCGAAGCGCGTGCTGCACGAGACGGTGACGACGGCGAATTCATCGCGAACGCGGCGAAACGTAACAGCAAAAAATCGCGAAAGTTCGAACGGCGATAAGCCATAAACAAGCAAAGGCTTTTCAAAAAAACGTCCTATTTTATTGGGCCTTAAAACGATTTATTGATATTAGCGACTTACGGTAATACCAATCTCTTGCCCCACATTAATAGGACGATCACGACTTTCGCTCGATCACTATCTCACCTCGTGTAAATCGTGATTTGTGCATAGCCCGGTAGCACGATTGCGCAGTCTCGCTAAAACGCACGCGCTCGCTCGATCAACGCGCGCAATGGCGAACTCGGTTCACGGTCGTGCCGCAGATGTCGCGACAAAATTTCGTCCCACATTTCTAGCCAATGCTCATTCGCGTCTGTCAGTCGACCGGACGCAGGCAGATCGTTTGCAAGCGACTTTAAATGCGAGACGATCGCTGCAGCCAGTCGTGGCGATTCGTGTTGATCGCTCGATTGCATGAATTCGCGCGCGTAACGGCTCATGAGCTCAACGAGCCAGCTCAAACGTTCCGCCGGCGTGACATCGTCGGGCGAATCGTTGGCCGCCATCGGCGATGTTGATGATGAAATGACCGTCTTCGCGCGGGACTGTGAAGTGCGAACGTTGTGATGCATGGCGGCTCCTCTAGCTCAACGGGTGAATGTGTGAACGCTTCTGCGATGCAGTTTCGATCGGACGTGTGGCGTGCGACGCCGTGTGGTCACTATCAAACAAACTACGTCGGCTGCGTGTCATTCAAAAATTATACTTGCAATTGCGAATCGTTCGCATTACAATTTCTTTGTCCATTGGCGAATGTGTGCGTCTGCCGAACCCCGACGTTTCGGTTATCGGAATTTCGGTTTGCAGCTGCCTCCTCCAACGTGCGCATACCCTGCGCACGACACACAGGCGCCAATCGATCTCGTAGCAAACCGCCCCCGTCGTTTGCCACGAGCCTTTACGCCGTCTCCCTACAGTGGCGACCCTAAGCGCACTCCGGATCGACACGAGGGAGACGGTTTTTCTATTTGCCCACGCGCACTCGGCCGCGTGCAACTTGCGTACGCGCGCACGAGCGAATGCGCGCGACCGATCGGGCTCTTCTACACTGCCGTCAACAGCAGCTACCTAAGGCGATGCATGGTCGGCAACTCTCACAAACAACGCGACGATTACCTCGATATCACCAACCCACTAGCGCGGCGCTTCATCGCCGACGGCAGTAACGGTATTTTTCTCGCGACTGTCGTGGATAAAGAAACGACGCTCGCCGAATCGGCCGCGTATCACAAAATTTCCAAGCAACGCATGAGCTATTGGATCGGCAAGATGCTCGATCTGCGGCTCATCAAAGTGGCTCGCACCGAGCGCTCCGCAAACGGTACGAAGCAAGCCGTATACACGTCCGTGGCGCCGCGCTTTCGCATCGCGAAATCGAATCTCACGGCGGGCGAATGGCGCGAAACCGTTGCGTTACTTACGCGACATGTGTGGGATCGCGTGCTCGATTCCGTGATTCACGCATCGCGCGAATCGCGCGGCGACGCGCTGCGCGTGTTTCGCGACAAATCCACCAACGTATGCTGGCGCTTGATCGGCAAAGACGAGTCGACCGGTTCTGAAGATGGCTACTTGCTCACTTGGGGTCGCATGCGACTCAGCGAAGAAAATTATCGAGCCTTGCAGCGCGACCTAAGTGCAGTTGTTGCACGTTATCAATCGATAAAAGACATAGAAGGAAAACCGATTTGGTTTGTCACAGCGGCGAACGAAGACGCACCGCCGTCAACGCGGTAACCAGTGGATGAGCCTGCGCTATTTTTTTGAATTTTTCGCAACCGCGACGCGTCCACTGATGCGATCGAGCGCTGCGATCACTTGTTCGGTGTCTTCGCGTTTGTAATCCCAATCGACGAATGCGATTTTCCCTTTAGGATCAACGATAAACACAGTTCGGCGATTGTGACCATTGCCACGATCGTAGCTCTCGTACGCTTGCGAGATCGCGTAGTCCGGATCGTTTACAAATGTCATGCCGCTTGCATTCAAGGTTGTAGACCAATTCGTGAGTAGCGTTTCTGTCGAGGCGCTGATCGCGATACGCTCGATTGCGCGCTGTGACTCATGTAGCCGGACACCTGCGAATTCGGTCAGACCGTGACTGTTGGCAAGCAATCGAAGATGCGCGAAACAACACATCGTGCACATCGACATATCGAGCGTGCCGCTAAACGCCGCAGGGTAAAACGTCACGAGTACCGTTTTGCCACGCAAGTCTGTAAGGTACGTTTTTTCGGAAATTTTGAAATTCGGCGCAATATCGCCCACAGTCAACGGCTTGAGCTGGGGCGAAACCGCTGCAATCGCATCAGGCACACCCAGCAGCGCCTTTACCGTTCGCTCCAGCGGCTTGAGATGCTCACCCTGCGCCCGGTAGTCGTCGTCGCGCCACCGAATCACATTGTTCTCGTCGAGAAGAAACACGGTTGCCGACGTCTCATTCGCTTTTGGAAACGCCATCGACAGCGGCTTAGCGATGGCATCGTGAAGCGAAACAGAAGTGTGATGACGCAATATGCAGTCGCTCGGCACATCTTTTTTCGTAAACATGGGTTCAAGCGCGAGGACTTGAGTTTGCCCTGCGCCGAGGCCACTCGCCGAACCCTGACGAAGCCTGGTGTCCGCAGTTTTTCCAGTGACATCTATCCCGGTCTTACCGTTCAATGTTCTGCTCGGCGCACGAAGCGACGGACTTTTGATGAGGATTTTCTCGACGCGTCGCGATGGCATCGCTGAACTCGAAAACGCACCACGCTGCACAAAATAGCGATCAAAGGCGAGCGCCATCATGCCTTCGTAATCGCTATCGTCGGGCATGAACGCCACCAGTTTCAGACTGACTTTGTTTTTCACCGGCGATTGATCGCAAATCGCATCCAAATCAATCGGAAACACTTGCCCCACTTGTGCCGTCGGCGCGACTTGACCGTGCGGTGTTGAGCTCGGGGTAACCAATGCGACCGCAATTGTCGAAAGCATGAGCGCAATCCGGCAAAAAAATGTGATCTGCATTCCACCCGCTCCAATCGTCTCTGGTAATCAACGAGCCCAACGATGGGCTATCGATTTATCGCAACAAATGGACAAATGGTTCAGTAATTTGTTTCCACACTGCATCGAAACGGCGACGAAGTGACATTTACGATCGAAATCCGGCAGGCCCGACGTTGCGACGCTGTGCGAATTACGTGAATATGATGACTTAGTACGATCGCACGTAGAAATGCGCGTCGAGTCGATGTGGAATGGTGAATTCTGGTGGTACGATTTTTTCGAGTAAGGCTTCGTGCTCCGCATCGAAGCGCGCGAGTTCATCGGGCGCGAGCGTCGCGCCCGTACCGCGGCAGGCGCGCATGCGGCCGCGCCAGCTCTCGCGCGTGAACGGGATTTCTTCGTCGTACCAAAACATCGCCTTTGATACGAAGTCCTCATTCATCTTGTAGCCGTCAAGTGGCACATGCCCCGCATGATCTTTGCCGCCCCATTGTGGATTGAATTTCAGAACTAGCGCTTCGGAGGCCGCGGCTATCTCACTCACTCTAGGCAACCACGAGAAATGCGAAGTCATCAATACGCCATTCGGTTTGAGCAAGCGCTTCACTTCCGCAATCGTCGCCTCGCGCGGAAAGTAAAGCCAGCATTGCATCGCGGTGATGCAATCGAATGAATGATCGGGATAGGGTTGCTTTTCGCTCGATGCGATTTGGAGATCAACGTCGAGACCTTCGTTCGCGGCGAGTTGTTTTGCTTCAGCGATTTGATTGTCGGCAATGTCAGTGCCGAACGCGACGCAGCCTTGTCGCGCAAATTGTCGCGCGAGCAAGCCGGTGCCCGTGCCAAGATCGAGGATGCGTTGACCCGCTAGACCCACGCCAAGCACGCACAGTCGCTCGTAGAACGAAGGCGGTGGTCCGGGTCGATGCGCGCCGTAATCGGACGACGTCTTGCTCCAATCGATATTGCGACCGGCGTCAACGGCTTTCATCGTGTGCATGATGAGTCTCTCGATAACGAATCCTAACGCCATCGATTATCGCCCTATTTAATAGGGCGATTAGCTTATTTTTTATGCTTTTCGAGAATAACTATTTTCGACTTAATCGCCCACACCAATTGGGCGCTCCGATGTAGCGCCAGGATGTCACTTGATGACTATGCAACAAGGAAACGCACTTACTAAATTGTATGCGTCAAGAGTTCGTAATCGAGCAAGCGTTGACGTCGCATTCGGATTGCATCGTTCTACCGACACCCTCGCTCGCGCCACGCGCCGATATCGGCGTGGGTTGCAACAGCTGACCGATCGCGAACCCCAAACTGAAATCGTCGACATGTCCAAAACGATGCAAGCGAATGTCGCCTGCGGCGTCGAGAACGATCGTGCTCGGCGTGCCACGAAGCTGCAAAGATCGCATCGTTCGTGGCACTGGATCGTCGCGCTCGTGCGTGTCGACACCGACCGGAAAGCGTATTCGGTATTCGTGAATGAACGCTTCGAGCGCATGTGATTGCATTGCTTGATGATGCTCGAACACTGTGTGCAAACCGATCACAATCAAACGATCTTCGGGAAACGCTTGATGCAGTTTGATGAGCTGCGGAATGCTCTGTGAAACGCAAGTGGGGCAGAGCATTTGGAACGCACCGATGACAATAATGCGGCCCCTGAGCTGCTCAAGCGTGATCGCGTTCTTCGCGTTAAACCATTGACTCACCGACAAGTCGAGCGCGGATGCTTTCATTGCTTGCGACGTGTCCATCGGCGCTACTGATTCACTTTGCCTGGCAGCGGGAGATTTCCTGAGCCGACTTTAAACACATTGACGACGCAGAGCAAGGGATTGTGCACACTCGCGTTCACACGCAGCGCGGCCGTGACGCCATCGAATGTTGCCGCGTTCACCGCACCAATATCGTCGAAGGGTACGCGTACTTCAAGGCTGTCTTTCTTGAAGATTGGATTCCAACCCGGACTATCGATCAGGATCGGAAGACCGGGCCAGGTTTTCGGCAATTTCGGTTTCGCATCTTTCGGAATGTCGACGACTTTGAGTGCGCCTTTGCCGCAGGCTTCGTCTTGGGTCAACACCACCCAGTGCGAATGCCACACGTTGCCGTCGTTCTTTGGATCGCCATCGCCGTTTTCATCGAACAAAGGCGTGTCATCGAAATCGGGATGCGAGGTCACGGCGAACGCGAGAATGCCGGCCTTCGCTTCGAAACCAACTGTGGAAGGGTCGAGCGATGTGGGCCACACATAGGAGAACACGCTACTGCCCGCGAGCTTCCCAGATTTCGCAGGCCTGCTCGCGCCGGCTTTGCCCGAGACCGCCATGTGAAACACGGCGACGTTACCTTCGGTCGTAATCTTCGTGTGCACAATGTCGAACGGTGCGCGGACGGCTTTGTTCGACTTCGTTTGAATGCCGCCGCTATGGTGCTTATGCGCGAACGTGTCTACGCTGCCAAGCGCGAGCGCTGCGACAAGCGTCAATGAATAAAGTGAGTTGACTTTCATACCCTCTCCTGTTTCCTACGAATGAGCCGAAGCATTTCTTCAGCGACAGGGTAAGTATTTCGCGATTGAAAGTACAATAAGTATCGAATAATTCATAAAACAATACGTTTCGTACAACTTTGAAACAGCAACCGATCGATCGCCTCTCTGCGCTGCTAGAACGCTTTCGCGTTCATGCGCAGCTTTCGTTCTCCGGAACGATGTGTGGTTTGCATCGTTTCGATAAGCGTGCTGGAAAGAGCTACTTGCATGTGCTGCGCAGAGGTTCGCTGAAAGTCACACACCCCGGTGCGAAATCGTTTCCCGCGCGCTTGAGTCTTTCCGAGCCATCGATCCTTTTCTACCCGCGCGCAACGACCCATCACTTTCACAACCCGCCGCGCGACGGGACGGATTTCACGTGCGCGGAAATCGAATTCGACGGTGGCGAGCTGCACCCCATAGTTCAAACCTTGCCCTCATTGATCGCGCTTCCAATCCGAGAGATCGATGGATTGCAGGCTTCTCTCGATCTTCTCTTCGCGGAGACCACGCGCGTGCGTTGTGGTCAACGGGTGCTTGCGGATCGTTTGTTCGAAGTCGTACTGATTCAGCTACTGCGTTGGTTGTTAGATCATCCGGAGCGCGGTGGTGTGAATGCCGGGTTGCTCGTTGGGCTTTCCTCGCCCACACTCGCACGCGCACTCACTGCGATTCACGAATCGCCCGAATCCGCATGGTCATTAGAACGATTGGCCGAGATCAGCGGCATGTCGCGAACCGCGTTTGCAGTGAAGTTCAAAGCGCATGTGGGCAAAACGCCCGCCGAGTATCTCGCCGATTGGCGATTGACGATCGCGCAGGCGCGCATCCGCGAGGGCGCATCGCTTAAACTTTTGGCGAGTGAATTGGGCTACGCGAACCAGTCGGCGCTCAGTCGTGTGTTCACGCAGCGCATCGGCGTGTCGCCGCGCGAATGGCTCGCCAGTCAAAGCGAATCATGAACTGAATTATTTCGACTTTTCAGCGCTCACACCGCGACGTGATTCGATCGACGGCGCAACGTGCTTGTTCGCTTCTAGCGTCGAGACCAGTTCATTGCCGAGATCAACGATGTCTTTCGAAAGTCGTCGCGATTGCGCGAGCCCGACGCCGCGCTTGATCACGCCCGCGTAGGCGCGCTCGTAGCCGAATGAGAGCGCGCCGACGACGCAATGTACTTCGCTCTTGGCCTGTTTGAGCGCCGTGTAGAGCACCGCATCGAGCTCCGCACGCGTGCGCTCGGGCGTGTTCGGTGGCAAAGCCATTGCGATTTCAACGACCGAGTTCACGATGCTGCTCGCTTCGACGAATGCGCCCGCGCGACAGGGATTCGCAGTTTGAATGTCTCGCGAACGTGGTTTCTCTTGTTGCGATTCGCTTGGTCGAGCGCTCGCAGTTTGCGGCAACGATTGAGGCGCGTCGTGCGTCGATGCGCAACCGAGCAACATCGCCGCAACGTAAGTCGCGGCGATGGCACGAATTCGCGCCATACTCACGGCGCGCGTTTAATCGTTGGGTAAACCCACGTGTCGGGTGCGGTGGGCGTTGCCCAACGGAACAACACCGAAGATTCCGTGCGAATTTGCCCAGGCGCTGGATCGAACTTCGCATGGATCAGCGTGACTTCATGCCAGCCTGCTTTGAGCGACACGCGATCGCTCGGATGCAGAAATGGGATGAC
>JBOFBL010000131.1:0-1159 GCA_051645545.1 Casimicrobium sp.
CGCCCGCGTAGCGATACACCAAAAACGAAAGCGCTTCGGCATCAGTCGCAGCAAGTTTCGCGACGACATAGCCCGACGCCCAGATGAAGATGAACGCCGGAACGGCAACGCGCGAGAGCAACGAGGAGGAAGACAAGGAGAGGCCGTTTCTTTCGTGAATGTTTAGAGCTTCGTTTGAGTAACCAGCGCGGCGAAAGCAATTCTTAACCTAGCGCGTCCGTCACGATCTAACGAGCGATAAGCGGTGCGCACCTGAGCAATGAACGCTTCTTCGCCCGGCGCAGGTCGCACTTCGACCGTGCCGTGCACGGCACTTAACCAGCCTGCGGGTTTCTTGCAACGCCGTTCTATTTGAAGCGCAATCGCATCGCTGATTGGTCGCGATGATTTGAGATGACTCAAGAGCGATTTGCTCATCTGCAATTGCTCGGCAAACGCGCGCTCAGCACCATTGCTTGGTTCACCGGAGGCGATCCGTGCTTGTGCGAATTCGCGAATCAGCGTGTGCAGATTCTCGCGGCGGATCGTATGCATGTCAGGGGTTTGTGGCATTCGCGCAACGCGCTTTGTCTCGTAAGTTTGTCAACGGTGTTGACAAATACTGTCAACAGTGTTTACAATTCTAAACAGTGACGGAACCACTGTCATGTTTTTTCGAATCCGAGCGTAGCAGCACTATCGTCTGCGCGTCGAGTCAACGAAGACGGCAGTGGTACGTTGCAATCATTTCCCTTATTAGGACAGCAGAACTTTCAATCATGAACCGCAGTTATCGACCCACAACGCTCAAGCGATCGGCCGCCATACCGATGGCTGCGCGCGTCTGTGCGATGCCGTGGTGTCCGCCGCTGAATCGATTGCCAGCGCATGAGTCCTTTATTGCCCTCAGCCAGGAGGACCCGTCGCCCATGCGTCCGAGAATTTCGGAGATGATCGTGTAACCCCACGTTCATTCCCAAAAAGCCCGGACGATTTGAAAGATCTCCGGGCTTTTTGTTTTCTGGAAAACGCTCGATAAACGAGCGAGACGGATGCAGTGCGAGGCGTCGGCTTGCGACGTGTACTCAACGTACACGAGCGAGACGACAACGACGCAATGCGCCGTCGCAGCCGTTTAGTCGACGTTTTCCATTGGATTGCAACGCTGTGTCGTTGCCGA
>JBOFBL010000132.1:0-14749 GCA_051645545.1 Casimicrobium sp.
TGGCGACGTGCCGCTCTTCTGTGTCGAAGCAACGCAAGCGCTCAGCTTTCGCGCCTATGCGAACGTACGCGCGGACGCGAAAATCGCAAACGATGCAACGCTGCCGCAAATGATCGATCGCCATGGTTCCGGTCGCTTCGTGTTGACGATCGATCCAGATGCTGGGCAGATGTATCAAGGCATCGTCGCCATGGTGCACGCAACGGTCGCCGAGAATTTGCAAAGTTATCTCACCAATTCGCAGCAAACGGAAACGCGCGTGTGGT
The DNA here is from genome assembly GCA_051645545.1 of Casimicrobium sp. Lineage (GTDB taxonomy): Bacteria > Pseudomonadota > Gammaproteobacteria > Burkholderiales > Casimicrobiaceae > Casimicrobium. The sequence goes on from JBOFBL010000132.1 coordinate 267, forward strand.
TGCGCGAAGATGGCGAAGCGCTTGAAGCCTGTTTGCTTGAGCGATTGCCCGAGCATGAGAGCAACGAAGATTTGAAAGCGTGGGACAGCGTGGTTGCCTCGATGGAGGCGACGTTCGTGCAGCCCTTCATGCCGTTTCCGTACGGTGAATGGCTTAATTTCACCTTTGCGTCAGAGGACGTTCGCGTGCATCCGGCGCAGGCGGTGAGTTTTTCCTGCCCCTGCTCGATGCAGCGTGTATTGAATGCGCTCAAACTCGTCGGTGCTGAGGAGTTGGTGCCGCTTGCAGAAGAGCGGGGCTCGATCGAAACGCGTTGTGAGTTCTGCGGCCAAGGCTATAGCGTCGATCGCGCAACGCTCATTGCGCTCTTTGCCGATCAAACGGCAAATGCTGCGCCAAGTACCCGCACCTTGCAGTAAACGCTCACGATGAATCCGACCGATACCGACGTTCGCATCGACAAATGGCTTTGGGCCGCGCGCTTTTTCAAAACGCGCGGACTCGCCGTCGACGCCATCGACGCTGGTCATGTGCGTCGCGCTGCGAGCGGCGGTATGGTCGGTGATCGCGTGAAACCATCACTCATCGTGAAGCGCAACGACTCGTTCGCAATTCAGCGCGGCGGCATGCAACAAGTGGTCGTCGTCACCGCGCTTTCCGAACGGCGCGGCTCAGCAAGCGACGCGGCGCTTCTCTATCGCGAGACCGATGAGAGCAAAACAAAACGCGAGGAACAAGACGCCGTTCGCAAAGCGAATTTCGCAGCGTCGAGCGCGCCGATCTTGCGCGGTCGTCCGACCAAGCAGGATCGACGTCGCCTTGCGGATTTTTTTGCGAGCAACTACCAAGATCATCAGGAATCGTAATGACACTGACGTTCACCGGCGAGCGCTTCCTCACCGAATGCCAAGGCGAGATGGTCTATGAGCATTGGCACCGCTATCTACTCGCACGCGAATATGCCAAGGGCAAGCGCGTGCTCGACATTCCAAGCGGCGAAGGCTACGGGTCGCACCTCTTGGCGAGCGTTGCTGAATCGGTGGTCGGTATCGACATCGCCCCCGACGCGGTTGCTCATGCGAGCGAAAAATATCGCCGCGACAATTTAAGTTATCTCGCGGCAAGCGGTACGAAAATTCCACTTCCTGATGCGAGCTTCGATTTCATCGTGTCGTTCGAAATGATCGAACATATTCATGAGCAAAAAGAATTTCTGGCTGAAGTAAATCGATTGCTTAAACCCAATGGCGTGTTTTTGATTTCGTCGCCGAATCGCGTTGAATACACCGAGAAAACGGGATACAAAAACGAGTTCCATGTGAAGGAGCTTGATCAGCAGGAGTTACGTGACGAGCTTCTTGTTCATTGGCCCAATCAAATATGGCTCGGACAGCGTTTATCATTTAATTCGCTAATGTGGCCCATTAACACAGCGGCCCAAAGAAATTGGGCGATGGACGTAGGAGGTGGATTGGGATTTCCTGAAGCGATGTACTTTCTTGTGTTTTGCGCAAAGCAGTCCGCCGCACTTACGCAAATCGACGCGCCACTCACATTCGTTACCGACAAAGAAAACTCGGTATACAACGCGTGGACAAAAACGTATCGTGACAATGTTGCGATTCACGCCGAAAACCAACGCCTTCACAAGCTGCTCGAAGAGCGAAACGTATCGACCATCGAGACACAACACACATCGCCGGAGCCTTGGCTTGTCCGTCTCGCGCGAAAAATTGCAAGCTAGCCCGCATCGATGATCGATCCCGAAAAAATAGCGTTGCTTACGCGCGCAATCTCCGCGTCGAACAGACCGCGCCTGCTTTTCATCACACATGCATGGGGCGGCGGAATCGAGCGTCACGTACTCGATTTAATTTCGATGATCGGCACGAAGGCCGATGTTCTCCTCTTGCGCGGATTCTTGAATGGTGGCGTCGAACTCGAATGGCATAGCGATGCTGCAAAGATCGAAACGCTACGCGTGGGTGGCTTCTCGGAAATGACGCTCGAGGAATGGGTTCGCGCGCTCGATGCGCTTTCATTCGAACGCATTCACTTGCATCATGTTCACGGCTGGCCGCGTGCGATTGTCTCCCTCATCGAGCAGCTCAATCGTCCACTCGACATCACGCTTCACGACTACGCATCGATTTGCCCGCAGTATCACCTTGCCGACGAGAACGGTCGTTATTGCGGCGAGCCTGATGAAGCGGGATGCCGCGCCTGCGTTGCCAAGCGCCCTCATGCGTGGGGATTGCAAATCGACCAGTGGCGCGGACTAATGCGTGATTTGCTTGCGCGCGCCGAACGTGTCATCGCACCGAGCCAAGACGTCGCATCTCGCATCAAGCGGTATCACGCGCAGGTCGAACCTGTCGTTTGGCCTCACGCGCAGACCGCGATTTCCATTCCGCCACTCACTAAAGTCGTGATTCTCGGTGGGCTGTCGCCAGTAAAAGGCCTTGCGACTGTGCGCGACGTTGTTGCTTACTCGAAGCAACACGCATCGCAACTTGAGTTTCGACTGATCGGACATGCGGCAGAGCCGCTGCCGTCTGGCATGACCGCGACGGGCTCGTACGAAGAAAACGAACTACCGCGATTGATCGCGAGTGAACGCCCCGATGTAATCTGGTTTCCAGCGCAAGTGCCAGAGACATTTAGCTACACCTTAAGTGTCGCGATCGCGTCGGGCGTCAAAGTGGTTGCTTCAGATCTGGGTAGTTTTCGAGAGCGACTTGCAGGTCTTGATCGCAATTGTCTCGTTGCACACACCGCAACGCCCTCGCAGTGGATCGACGCACTCGAAAGCCGGTCTGCTACGACTGATGCTCCGTCTAAAGAATATGCTGCTGCGAGCGCAGCCGATTACGTCGCGCGCTATCTTGACGCGTTGCAATTCAATGCAGCGACCTCGCAACCACGCGTCCAATGGCTACAAGACTTGTTGCCTCGGCACGATCCGCCGATAGATCGCGGCACACACGCTGCGATAGATATTTTCAAAGTCGGTCGCTATGGCGGTCATCGCGCCTCGCTTGATGTGATCGAACGCGAGATCGAACGACTCGAACCTGGCGAAACAGGATTCGTTGGCAGCGCTGCGTACACCCGTACGGCAAAAGCACTTAATCAAGCCAATGATGGCCTTCATGTCGCACAGCGCGATTTACATGAAACACGCTTTCGGTTGGAAGATTCGAACCGACAACTCGCAGATACGCGTCACCATTTTGCGATCGCAACCAGCACGCTCGAACAACGTGAGCATGAAATAGACAGTTTGCAGCATCAGGCGCGCCACGCAGCAAAACGCATTGAACATCTCGAACACGAATTCGCACGCGTGACGCAGTCGAAATCGTGGAAGGTCACTCGCCCGCTGCGCGGGCTTACCGCACTCTGGCGAGCTATGCCGCGCATTTTGCGTGGTGTAGCAATGGCATTTCTAGAGCCGAAGCGATTCGCAGACGGGTTCCAGCTACTTCGCGAAAAAGGTTTTGTTGGGTCGATACGCCTCTTCGGTGGTAAGTCGCTTGCCAGGACGCAATCGTTGGCGGTAACCGCCGAACCGCCGCGTATTGAACCGCTTCGACTTCGAACCTCCGAGCAGCCGACGCTCTCGATCGTTATTCCAGTGTACGAGCAACACGAAACGACATTTGGATGCCTTAGATCCATCGCCGAGTTTCGTCCCTCGGTACCCTATGAAGTCGTCATCATGGACGACACGTCGCCGACGCCTGCGTCCGACGCACTGTCGGTTGTCCAAGGCGTTCGATTCGTTCGCAATGAAAAGAACCTGGGATTTCTTGGAAACGTCAATCGCGGCGCGAACGAAGCACGCGGAGAGTTTTTGTTAATTCTCAACAACGACACGCTACTCACGGCGGGTGCAATTGACGCGCTGATAAGCACCTTCCGAGACCACAAAAACGTGGGTTTAGTGGGCGCAAAACTGGTAAATGCCGATGGCACACTACAAGAGGCTGGCGGCATTGTGTGGCGCGATGGCTCCGCGTGGAATTGGGGGCGTGGCGAACTGCCGCATGATCCACGTTTCAATTTTGTTCGCGACGCCGACTATTGCTCGGGCGCCGCGATTGCAATCAAGCGCGAGCTCTTTCTCGACATGGGTGGATTCGATCCGCATTTCGCACCTGCGTATTACGAAGACACCGATCTCGCGTTTCGCGTGCGTGCACGCGGGCTGCGCGTTTTGTACCAACCGCACGCTGAGGTCTATCACCTCGAAGGGGTGTCGCACGGACGCGATCAAACGAGCGGAATCAAAGCCTATCAAGTTACCAATGCAGCGAAATTTTTCGAACGCTGGCAAAGTGTGCTCGCCAAGCATCGTGCTAACGGTGAGCAAGCCGCGCGAGAAGCACACCGCAACACGAAGCTCAATGTTTTGATTGTCGAAGCGTTTCTGATCACGCCGGATCAGGATTCTGGCTCGCTTCGCTTACTCAATATCATGCGCCTGTTGATTGCCGAAGGTCATCACGTCACTTTCGTTGCCGAGAATTTGCAAGGAACAAGCAAGTATCGCAACCTGCTCGAAGCAAGTGGCGTTGAGGTGTTGCATGGGGAATGGGCGCGAAGCGTCAATCATGTTCTGCGTTCACGCGGTCGCGAATGCGATGTCATCATGTTTTGCCGTCACTATGTCGCCTCCGCCCATATCGATGCCGCGCGACTGTATTCGCCACAGGCAAGAATTCTGTTCGACACGGTGGATCTGCATTTTCTGCGCGAAGAGCGCGAGGCCGCGCTGCTCGGTAGCGCGCCAGCGCTTGCCGCTGCGCAAAAAACGAAAGCCGAAGAGCTCTCGCTTTGTCGACGTGCAGACACAACGATCGTCGTGTCCGACGTTGAGAAAAAATTGCTTGCAGAACTCGCGCCGAGCGCGCATGTGGAAATTCTCTCGAACGTCCACCACATGGAAACGGAGCGCCCCTCGTTCGACGAACGCAGCGGTGTTTTGTTTGTCGGTGGTTTCCGTCATCCGCCGAACATCGACGCGGTCAAATGGTACGCGCAGTTTGTGCTGCCCATCGTGCGCAGTCGAGCGCCCGATATCGTCACACGCATTGTGGGTAGCAATATGCCCGAAGAGATTCAAGCGCTCAAACAACCGGGGTTGGACATTGTGGGTTTCGTCGAAGACATTAAACCGATTCTTCGGCGATCGCGCGTGTCGATTGCGCCTCTGCGCTACGGGGCAGGTGTCAAGGGCAAGGTTAACGAAGCCATGAACTTCGGCATCCCTGTCGTTGCCACCGCTCTTGCGGTCGAAGGAATGCATATGCAAAACGGCCGCGACTGTATGGTGGCCGACGATCCGGAGACATTTGCCGCACATGTCATCGCGCTCCACACCGATTCAACGCTTTGGTCGGAAATTTCAAACAACGCCTTTGCCTCGGTTGAAGCACATTTCTCAATGGCGAGCGCCCTTGACGCGTTACGCCGAATACTAAGCACAGTCCCGCCGCGAACATGAGTGTTCAAGAACCTGACGCCAACCGCCACCCCGTTCGCGTCATCGCGCACTATTTCCCACAGTTCCACGAAATCGCGGAGAACAACGAGTGGTGGGGGCAAGGTTTTACCGATTGGACTAACGTACGCAAGGCAAAACCGCTATTCGCCGGTCACTATCAGCCGCGCGTGCCGCTCAACCAACGCTACTACGATCAATCACAGTACGAAACACTCGCGTGGCAAATCGAGCTAGCAAAGCGCTATGGCGTTGGCGGCTTTTGTCACTATCACTATTGGTTCGAAGGCAAGCAGCTCCTTAATGCTCCGACCAATCTGGTGCTTGCTCGCCGTGAACTCGATCTACCTTTTTGTTTGGCCTGGGCAAACGAGACCTGGTCTCGTCGTTGGGATGGTCGCGAGCGGTTGATCCTGCAAGAGCAAACGCATCGCCCTGATCCCGCGATGTGGACGCGACACTTTGAGTACCTGTTCCGCGCATGGAGCGATGAGCGTGCAATCAAAATCGAAGGTAAACCGATCTTTTTGATTTATCGTCCGCACTTTATCGATCAAGTCGGCAACATGCTCGATCATTGGCGCGAGCTGGCGTTAAAGCGCGGATTAAACGGCGTCTATTTCATCGCGATGAAACAGTTCGAGTTTCCGGCGCCGGAAGTCATCAAGCACTTCGACGCAACCTCGCAGTTTCAACCGTTCGAAGCGATTTACTCACCCGACTACCATGGTCCGAAAGGCATGGAACAGCGCAAGATTTTGCAACCGCTGAGGAAACTTCCAGAGCCCGTACTTCGCGCTATCCGCGAAGCACGCGATCGTTTCATGCCACGGCGCACGCACTATAACTACGATACTGTGTGGCAGCACATTCTGAAACCAGAACGTGAGCTTGGCCGGCCGGCATTCCCAGGCGCGTTCGTCGACTGGGATAACACTGCGCGGTACGGCAAACGTGCGCGCTTGTTCGACGGCGCATCGCCAGAGAAATTTGCGGGTTACTTCAAGCAACTTGTTGAAGTTACTGCAACACGCCCCGCCCCCGAACACATGATCTTCGTGAACGCGTGGAACGAGTGGGCCGAGAGCACGTATCTAGAACCCGACACGTTGAACGGCTATAAACATCTCGAAGCAGTGCGCGACGCACTGTCGGCGGTCAACGGTTCGAACTAAGTTTGCGACAACCAAAAGTGACCGCTGCCGTGTATTGTTGTCTGGAGCCCCGCATTTGCGTAGGGTGGTTTTCGATAAATCGGGCAGTAATGCGTGACGAGGCTGCGACGCGTCGTCAACACAGTGCGTGGCGCGCCGCCGTGAACTAGATCAGCAGCCCAGACAAGAGCGTCGCCTTTCTTCGGTCGAAACCGTTCCAGCGTTAAACCAGCAGCGGCGCACTTTTCGTGCAAATAATCGGCGTAACGCCCTGCAATCGGGTCGCTCGGCTCGAACGCTTTCGTCTGCTTCTCACCAAATAGCGTATGCGGCAAGCGATGGCTGCCTGGGTAATACTCAAGCTCGCCACTTCCCTCTTGAATGTCTTCAAGTGCGATCCATGTCGCGGCAAAATCCAGTGGCGGATCGACATAGACAAAAGCGGTATCCTGATGCACGCCCTGTTCGGAACCACGCTCGAGATATAGTGTTTGGAACGCGGTGGCTTTGGCATCGAAGATGAGTTCCAAAAAGCGAGCAAGCTTCGGGGCAAAGATCGCGTCACGAGCGCTCGCGATCGTTGCGTGCACATCGAGCACTTTGCATTCGAATTCCATCAAGTGGGAGGGATGTGCCGCGTGGATATGCTTCACCCCCTCCTTCCAGTACGCCATTTGCCGAGAACCCCGCTCGACAGCGACCGCTACATCGGCGACAACAGTGTCACACTGACTTAATGACAACACATTTGGAATGACGACAAAGCCGCGCTCAATCCAATACAGTAAGCGTTGTTGTTCTTCTGTCGTTGCGCCATTTAGCGTCGCTATTTGCGCCGCAGCGTCGGGGCGATCCGTCCACAGTCCTCCGTAGGGACTGGGTGAAGCGTTCGGCGTCGATTCCGCGGTCAGCGCAGTGGGTTGCGATATCTGCTCTGATGTGTTGTGGCCAAAGAACTTCGCAAACCAATTCATAGTTGATCTCCCGCCTTCATCGCAGCGAGTTCGGCGTTCATGTTCCTTACGTGACGAACAAACCTACCCTCGCTGCCATATTCATCATACGTGCCGAGCCGCTGAACGAACCCGTAAAGATACATGCAATTGAAAACAATTGCGGTATCGTCGACGTTACGAATCTCGACTGGATTGTGACCGTCCCATTCGAATCGCGACACGTCGAATTCGCCTTGGAGCGCACGATTGCGCGCGTCCCATCGCAACGCAACGAGCTGATTATTAATCATCACTTCAACACGGGGCGCGTTGGAAGACGACGTCGCAAGGCACAATTCGACGGTGAACTGTTTGTAGGCACTCGCAACCGTTTGCGCCTTCGAACCAGGGCGAATGTGCTGAACGACTCGGCCACCGACGGCTATTTGCAAACCAGTTTTCTGCAGCACACAGTTGTCCGTTTGCCAGTGTTCCAGTCCGCGCTGAAACGTCGCATTCGCAAACCAATTCTCGCGGTAGTCTCGCGTCGTCCAAATACCGTAACCGGAAAACGACTTCGCTAGCAGCTGCGCCGACTGATGAAAAAACGATTCCCACTGGTCGGCGCCGAGTCGTGCATGCATCGGCGCAAGCAACAGATTGTTTTCGAAAAAATTGAACTGTTCGACAAATAGATCACCCTTAGCTTCGGGGTCGGCAACGGCAAGCAAATACTCCATCGACTTGATAGCTTCTTGCGCGGAAATCGACTCGCCAACATTGCGTGCACCGTAAAACGGCCCCCAGTAGGTCGCACGCTGGGGCAAGTCTTGCAGGTGATCGTGATGCAGCCAATCGTAGCCGCCGTCGGCACGCGCAATCGGCACTGCGTCGACGCGCAATTCCGGCATCAGTGTCGGGTAATGTGCTCGGCCCGCCACGATCGTCTCGCGCATCACATTGTCGAAAAAAGCGACGAACAGACTCATCGCTTTCGTCCCCCATGCGGGAATCGGCACCTCGTCTATCGCGCCGAACGTTTCGTCAAACGCATTGTTGATTTCCTCTAGCGTTTTCTTCGCATGAAGAAAGTTGTGAAAATCCGACTCGCGCGCCAGCCGTTGGCGTACATCGAGCGGCTGGTGCGGCATCATTTCCATCGCGCACCACATGTCTTCCCATGAAAAAAACATACCGTCAACGCCGTTAACACTGTCGGCGACAGCAACCAGCTCACGGATCATTCTGGCGAAACCATCGCGCGTAGCGTTGCCGTAGTAGAGACTCATCGGCCGATCAAACGCGTTAGCGCCACCCCAATGCGGTTGATGCATGAACCCGACGCGAAACATGGCGTGCAGCTTTGCCCGATGAATTTCGATCAACAACGCCTTAAGTCGTTTTGCGTACCAAGGATCAAGCGATTCGTCGGCGATATTCGTCTGAAACAGCGGCCAATTCAATACGAGAATGACCGTATCGAAACCATCGGCACGCAGTCGCCTGAGTTGATCTGGAGTTCGCGAAAAATCCTGATCTATCCAAAACCCAATCGGCGAGTGATCCCCGAAATAGTGCGCCGCTCGCCGAAACAAAGACTTCGGCAGGGCTTTACGAAAGAATTTTCTTTGAAGTGTTTCGTATACAGACGATAGCAATGAGTTGTACCTGAGTTTCTTTTAGTTTCTCAACGACGCGAGGAGTGCCACGCATCTGAGCTAATCTGGATGGAACACCGCACGCCGAACGAGTGGGCTCGGCGCTAGCAAAGTTTCATCTCAACCCATTGCAGCAACAGGCTTAGTTGTCCGTACGCCGCAAATACGGCGAGTAATGCAGCTGCAGCGAGCCCCCATAAAGCCACTTTACTTACGAGAGGTTTCGCACCTGAGTAGTTCCTATTGTTGGATCGGTTAAACATGCGCCTTATTTTACGAGCGCTTACGAAGCTACTGCCGCGCGCAGACGTTTCTGTTGCATGTAACGTGTCGCGCTAGACTTATTGGATGCGAGCAACCGCCCTAGCATCTACCTCGTTCGATCATTGGAAAGAACATCGCGCCCAATGGCGGTGGCGCATTCCTGCGCAGTTCAACATTGCCGATGCGTGCTTGGTGAGATGGTCGGAACGTAAAACAACTTCTAGTCGTTTGGCCCTAAAAATACGGGGAAGTGACGATTTTTATAAAAATATTGACTACAGTCAATTTTATTCGGATTGCCAAAACTTTTTGGGCGTTTTAGCGAATTGCTCAATCACTAAAAATGAACGTGTTGCGATCTATCTGCCGCAACGCTACGAGACTGCAATTGCGCTGCTCGCGACCTTGATGCGCGGTGCCGTTGCGGTGCCGCTCACGGTGCTCTTCGGTCCAGATGCACTCGCTTATCGATTGAAAAATGCGAGCTGCAAAGCAATTGTTTGTGACACTGCGTCACTAGCAAACGTACTTGCGGTGCGCGACCAATGTCCGGAACTGCGCGAAATATTCGTTTGCGATTCGAAAGAGCTCGAGCGGTTGCCGCCTGGGGTTCGCAGCTTTGAAGACGAGCTCGCCAACGCCGTGCCTATCGCACATTGCGAGGCAACACTCGCCGACGATCCTGCGCTCATTATTTACACGAGCGGCACCACGGGTCCTCCGAAAGGCGCACTCATTCCGCATCGCGCGATGTTCGGCAATATGTCGGGCTTTCTCTATTCGCACAACTTGCGTTCCGATCCAGCGAAAGCGCTTGAAGACGTCGAGCCCTTCGTATTCTGGTCGCCCGCCGATTGGGCGTGGACAGGCGGGCTTTGGGATGCGCTACTGCCAACGCTCTTTCTCGGTCAAACCATTGTTGGTTATCGCGGGCGATTCGATCCCATTCGCGCATTCGAATTGATGGAGAAATTTGAAGTTACCTCGACGTTTCTGTTTCCCACTGCGCTCAAGATGATGATGAAAGCGGTGCCGAAACCGCGCGAGCAATACAACTTGAAACTTCGCTCAATCATGAGTGCAGGCGAGAGCGTCGGCGAGACGGTTTTCAGCTGGACGCGCGACGCATTGGGTGTCACAACCAACGAAATGTTCGGGCAAACCGAACTCAATTACATCGTCGGCAATTCGCACGAACTCTGGCCCGCCAAACCCGGCAGCATGGGGCGCGGCTACCCGGGACATCAAGTCGCGATTGTTGACCACGAAGGCAATACATTACCTGCAGGATCGACAGGCGACGTCGCAGTAAATCGTTACGACATCCACGGCGATCCCGTTCCCGTGTTTTTTCTGGGCTATCTCAACAACGAAACCGCAACGCGCGATAAATACTCGGGCGACTGGTGTCGCACAGGCGACATGGCGCGTATCGACGAAGACGGCTATCTTTGGTACGAAGGTCGTAGCGATGATGTGATTAAAAGTTCGGGTTATCGTATCGGGCCCGCAGAAGTAGAGAGTTGTTTGATTCAGCATCCCGCAGTTGCAATGGCCGCTGTGATTGGCAAACCCGACGCCGAACGTGGTGCGATCGTGAAAGCCTTCATCGTTCTCTCCGACACGTACGTGAAGTCGGGCGGTTCTGCGTCGAAAGCGCTCGAAGATGAGCTCGCGTTGCACGTGCGCGGTAAGCTCGCACCCTACGAATATCCGAAGGAGTTCGAATTTGTGAACGAATTGCCGATGACGACAACGGGAAAGATTCAACGCAAAGTGCTTCGCGAGCGAGAAGCGCTCAAAACATCGACGCACGCTACCAACTAATGAACGAACCGCTCACCACTTTCAAGTATTTTCTAGATCGCCAAAGCTATCTTGCCTGGCTAACCGATACTTCGACACAACCTGTGCGACGTCGCAGCGAAACGCAAACGCTCACCGACCTCTCTGTCGGCAAGGACATTTCCTTTTATTGTCACGCGCATCGTGGCTTGGCGGCGCTTCGTTATTCCGCGCAAGGTGTTCACACAGACGGCTACAACTGGCGCGAATTCGGTCATTGCAGTCAATGCGATTCGATTACTCGCATTCGCTTGGTTGCCGAATGCATTCGTCGCGCCAGCGTGAACTACGCACGACCCGTGGTGTATCTCACCGAACAACTAACGCCGCTCTATAAGTTGCTTCGCACGCAGTATGCAGATTTGCTTGGCAGCGAATTCGTTCCAGACCCATCGCTGCGCGATGCTGCGCAACAACGCTTGCGCGCCTATCTCGGCGACGAGCAAGCAAAGCTTCATCATGAAGACGGATGCGCCCTCACCTTCGAGAACGAATCGATCAACGTGATTGGCAGCTTCGATGTGCTTGAGCACATTCCCGATTACCGTATGGCGCTGCGCGAATTCTTCCGCGTACTGACACCCGGCGGCCAGGTCTTTCTCACCGCACCGTTTCTCCCGGCGAGCGAGCACACGCTCGTGCGCGCACGACTGACCGAAGACTCAAACGCGCCGATTGAACATTTGCTGCCCCCCGAGTACCACGGCAACCCTACTGACCCTGACGGCGGTGTGCTTTGCTTCTATCACTTCGGGTGGGACTTGCTTGACGCACTTCGCCGCGAAGGATTTCGCGCCGTCGCTCTGCTCGAAGCCTGGGGCGCGGACACTGCAACGTTTGGCAATCAGCAGGTGATTGTGGCGACGAAATGAAGTGCTCAGCTACTTTCACGCGGGCCGATTGGCTCATGGATATTTGACGAAACGCGCCTTGCAATCTGCAGCTGAGAACTGAGGACTACGACCGGGATAGTTCACCCAAACCGGAACCTCCCGCAATCGTGCGTGGTCCTGCGTTTGCGCAACCCAGCGAAGCAACGCGTATGCTTTCGGTGAATCGACAAAAAGTACCGGCAATGGATCGCGAGGATCGACTTCAAAGCAGAGTTTGCCGGTCTGCAGTACATCGCGAGCTACGTTCGGCGTAATGTGAGTAGTAATGAACGCTCTGGATTGCTGCGCGCGATCGCGCATGTGCGCCGCCGATGGTCTCAGATGTGCGACGAACATGCCGGAAACCATAACAACAATAATCGCTGCAAGCCACAGGCGACGGTGAGTACGATCTTTCGCATCTTGCAGAACAAGCGACGTCCACCATGCCAGCGCGAGCAACACAAATGCAAGTACCGGCAACATGTAATAGGTCGCCGGAAACCGCGCTCGGGCCGCAGGAAGATAGGCAAGGATCAGCAAAGCCACGAGCCAAAACGCACGAAGACGCTGCGTAGGCGAAAGACTCTTGTTGCTGAACGCTGCTGCACACGTAAAGAAAATGCTTGTGATCGCAATACCGCCGATTGCCAGAAAACCAAACACGTTTTTCGATTGCGCGTTGAGATTTAGCAAGACATCACCGCTCGAAACGTGCTGCATCCAGTTTGTCGCGAACGGCGTTGCGACCGCGTATCGATAGGCAAACCACATTGAGTAGGCACACATTGGCAAGAGCACAACGATCGCCCAACCGACTCTTACCGTCTTTGCGCTTGCTTCATGGCGTGTTTCGATGAGAACTCGGCCGACGTACGCGAGCGCAACCGCGATCGGTACGAACCAGTAGGCTTCTTTGGAATTAAGCGACGCGAATACGAACACGCAAAAAATCAATGCTTGCGTCCACGCATGAGTAGCAGAACGCGCAATCGGAACACGCCACACCAACAACAACGCGAACATCGCCACGCAAACACCGACACGATCCAGAATGGTCGCCTGCCAAGCCATTGTGTCCAAGTACGGCGTGGATAGTGCCCAAAGCGCGACGGACAATGCGGCGAGCACCGTCGATCCCGTAAATTGGCTAACCAGAAAAAAGAAAAGCAATGTAGCCAACAGCAACGGCAACGCTGCGAGCGTATTTATGCAGACAAGCGAGTCGACGCAAACATTCGACACGACTGCCACATAGAGAAGCGGAAAATCGCGCGAATATCTTGTGGTTCGGAAGAATAGATTGTCGGCCGTTTGCCGAATGACGGAAGGCTCTTCGAAGAACACCAGCCAATCTCGAAACTCGCTCAGTGGAAACAGCCAAAGAAACCACACGAACCACACGAGCGAAGCAGCAATAGCGCTAACGCACGCAAACGAGACACCCATTCGACGAGGAGCACCGTTTTTCAGCAAACTCACAGCGCTTCGATATGCGAACCGATCGTTCGCGAATACAGCATCTCGGCAAACTCATCGCGCAGACGCACACTCTCGGCCACTGCCTGCTTCCAAACACGCACGCGCGCGTCTGTGTCGCGCCCGTAGTGCATAAAGTCCTGCCGATCAGGTATTTTTTTATTGGGCAGCGTCGCAATCCAATCGGGATTTGGCGCAAGCACAACAACGTCATCGAGAAAGTGCGTCGACTTGTGTCGCCACTTGAGCGACTTGTCGAGCCAACCGGGGACAACGGTTTTCTGAAAATGCGGATACAAAACGACACCGCCGCCTTCCGTAGCACCGACGTCGTTGCTCGCGCCGTTGCACCTCGTGCGGTAATCGAGATGCAAGTGGTAATCGGTGATACCGCCGTCCCAATACGCGCCGCGTGGCGCGCCGAGAATGTCGTGCACCGCACGCAGCACGAACGGAATCGAACACGAGGCTTGAACGACGCTCGCAAAATTCTGCGCTGTTAATCCATAGCGACGGGTTCGATAGTCATGTGTCGCAAAAGGCAGCGGCGCGGCGCGCGAGGAGAAGACGGCACGCTCAATCCAAGCACCCATCGCTTTGCGTGAAACAACATTCGTGAAATACGCGCTCGCGTAGCCGATTCCTGCACGCAGCTTTGTTTCGCGCCGCATCATATGTCGTCCGCGCGACGTCACGATATGTAGGCGATAGCGAGAATGACTGAGCACTTCGTGTTCGCGGTCGCCGAAGGTCATGGCGATACCAGCGCC
>JBOFBL010000133.1:0-1738 GCA_051645545.1 Casimicrobium sp.
TCGTGACACCGATGCGAAAGTAACGAGCGCATTTCCCGAAACGCGCATGATCGTATTCGGACATTTGGGCGATGGCAATTTGCATTACAACGTGAGCCCAAAACCGGGGGCGCACGGCGAAACATTTGCGCAGATTGAATCCGCGATCAATCGTATCGTGCATGACGCGGTTGATGCCGTTGGTGGATCAATCTCAGCTGAACATGGCCTCGGTGTGCTGCGCGCTGCGGAGGCGCGGCGCTACAAAAGCGAAGTTGAAATGAAATTGCAGCGCGCTATCAAGCAGGCGTTTGATCCGTTGAATTTGATGAACCCTGGAAAAGGATTGGTCGGATGAACATTTGCGTGATTGGCGCGGGTGCGATTGGTGGCTGGATGGCGGCTAAGATCGCGCGCACGAATGCGCATCGCGTGAGCGTGCTCGCGCGTGGCGACACGCTCGCCGCATTGCGTGCAAACGGCATCACACTCATTGAAGGAGATACGCGTTTTTCAGCGAAAGTCCTTGCGAGCGATGATGCAAGTGTGCTCGGCGAGCAAGACATCGTCGTCATCGCCGTGAAAGCGCCTGCGCTTGCAAGCGTTGCAATGCAGCTAGCGCCGCTCATCGGTCGCGACACGATCATCGTATCGGCGATGAATGGCGTGCCAACCTGGTTCTTCGCGCGCGAGGATCGACCGCTCTTTGGCACACAACTCTCGTCGATCGATGCCGATGGATCGATAGCACACGCCATCGAGCCATCGCGCGTGATTGGCTGCGTGGTGCACGCCGCATGTAGCGTCGAAGCGCCGGCGGTGATTCGTCACAAAATAGGTAACCGATTAATTCTCGGCGAAGCGCGCGGCGGGGAATCGCAACGACTCAACGAGATTGCGAAACTCTTCACCGACGCTTCGTTCGATGCGATTGCATCAAGTGATATTCAGCGTGACATCTGGTTCAAGCTCTGGGGCAACATGACGATGAATCCCGTCTCTGCGATCACCGGTGCGATGGGCGACAAGATGCTCGACGACGAATTGGTGCGCGCATTTTGCTCACGCGTGATGATCGAAGCGCAAGCGATCGGCGCGAAGATTGGCATTCCGATTGCCGACACACCCGAAGATCGCCACGCCGTGACTCGAAAGCTTGGTGCGTTCAAAACGTCGATGTTGCAGGATGTCGAATCGGGCAAAGCGATCGAACTCGATGCGCTCGTGAACGTCGTTCGCGAGATTGGCGCGCATGTGAACGTGCCAACACCGAACATGGATGCGTTGTTCGGGCTCACGCGCTTGCTTGCGCGTACGCGAGGGCTTTACTAGCGACCGCAACGCTCTCGTTGGTAAACGCTTTTTCTTGGCGCGTTTGAGCTGTGGGAGCCATGTTGCGAAGCTTGTTAGCGCTTCATTTGGGAATACTGCATCGAAGAAACGCTCGCTGTGCCTCGCTCGAATCGCTTCGTAGAACAACAATACTCTATTACAAACACCAAAAACGAACGCCCAATTAAATTGGGCGATTAATGATTAAGTTCGCAGCTACTTCTAAGCAATCGCTCAGAGGGAAAACGAACCTATCGTGGCAGCGAATTGACTTCTTTTTCCCATTTGTCGATGATGCGTTTGCGCTCTGCCGATGAGCCGAATTTTTTGAAGTCGTAGTTCACGAGCTTCACGCCATCCATCGTTGGAATGCGTGGATCTTGTTTGAACGTTTTGTTCGCCGGATTTTGTAGCGAGTTGGCCTTCG
>JBOFBL010000134.1:0-1035 GCA_051645545.1 Casimicrobium sp.
TCGTGACACCGATGCGAAAGTAACGAGCGCATTTCCCGAAACGCGCATGATCGTATTCGGACATTTGGGCGATGGCAATTTGCATTACAACGTGAGCCCAAAACCGGGGGCGCACGGCGAAACATTTGCGCAGATTGAACCCGCGATCAATCGCATCGTGCACGATGCGGTCGATGCCGTCGGTGGATCGATTTCTGCCGAGCACGGGCTCGGCGTGTTGCGTGCTGCGGAGGCGCGGCGCTACAAAAGCGAAGTTGAAATGAAATTGCAGCGCGCGATCAAGCAAGCCCTTGATCCGTTGAATTTGATGAACCCCGGAAAAGGATTGGTCGGATGAATATTTGCGTGATCGGTGCGGGTGCGATTGGCGGTTGGATCGCAGCGAAGCTTGCACGCGTGAGCGTGCTCGCGCGTGGCGACACGCTCGCCGCATTGCGTGCAAACGGCATCACGCTCATTGAAGGAGATACGCGTTTTTCAGCGAAAGTCCTTGCGAGCGACAATGCGAATGCGCTCGGTGAACAAGACCTCATCATCATCGCCGTGAAAGCGCCTGCGCTTGCGAACGTTGTGAAACAAATCGCGCCGTTGCTGGGTCGCAACACGATCATCGTGTCCGCGATGAATGGTGTGCCAAACTGGTTTTTCGCACGCGAGGATCGACCATTATTTGGCACGCAGCTCTCGTCGATCGACATCGATGGCTCGATTGCGCGCGCCATCGATTCGCAGCGCGTAATCGGCTGCGTTGTTCACGCCGCATGTAGCGTCGAAGCACCCGCGGTGATTCGGCACAAGATGGGTAATCGATTGATTCTTGGCGAAGCGCGCGGCGGCAATTCGTCGCGATTGACCGCTATCGTGAAACTCTTCACCGACGCTTCGTTCGATGCGATTGCATCAAGTGATATTCAGCGTGACATCTGGTTCAAGCTCTGGGGCAACATGACGATGAATCCCGTCTCTGCGATTACTGGTGCGACGGGCGACAAGATGCTCGACGACGAATTGGTGCGCGCATTTTGCTCACGCGTG
>JBOFBL010000135.1:0-22745 GCA_051645545.1 Casimicrobium sp.
TGTCATAGAGCCTCGCACGACCTTCCGCTTTTTTGCGAGCGCTGTCTTCACGCGTGCAGGTGTTGTCCACCTTGATTTCGCCGCTTTCGAGTTTGGTGTATTCGGCGACGGTATCTCGCACGCATTCGCGCTGAAAAAACTGCGGGATCGATGCGATCTCGTGCCACTTGCCTTGATAGCGATCAAGATCGACTTTCTCGACCGCCTTCACGTCATTGGCTTGCGCAGCAAAGGCCACCATCGACAACACAACGTATGCGCAACCACGAACGTACTTCATAAAACTCAACTTCAGTAACCGCTAGAAGATTTTGGAATGCTATCGCTCGGCACATCTTTGAGTGCGCCGGCGATCGCTGCTTTCGCCGCCTGCGTCAACAAACTGCCTTCGTGTGCAAGCGTGACCAGATCGAAGCCTTGCTTGCGGCGAATCGCGCCGATCTCGCCGCTACCGCAGAAAATACCTGTGAATTTGTTGTGCGCTTTCGCGCGCGCGAGGATTAAGGCGATGGTGTCGACCACGCGTTGATCGGAAAGATCGCTGCCGGGTTTTGCACCCAAGCACAGCGCCAAATCATTGGGGCCGATATAGATGCCATCGACGCCTTTTGTTTCGAGAATCGCATCGAGATTTGCAATGCCGTCGCGCGTTTCAATCATCGCGAACACAACGATTTCTTTATTCGCGTGATCGAAATAATCCGCGCCACCGTAGAGCAAGCCGCGCGCGGGGCCGTAGCTACGACCACCGTCGGGTTCGTAGCGACAGGCGTGCACGAGCTTTCTCGCCTCTTCTGCGTTGTTAATCATCGGGCAGATGATGCCGTAGGCGCCAGCGTCGAGGGCATGCATGATGATTGCGGGATCGTTCCATGGAACACGCACGATGGGCGTGGTCGGTGTCGAAGACAGCGCTTGCAGCATCGGCAACATTTGCGTGAAATCGAACATGCCGTGCTGGCAATCGACCGTGACGCTATCGAAGCCCGCATGCCCCATGATTTCGGCGGAATACGACGAACCGAGTGCGAGCCAGCCGTTGGTGGTGCGCTCGCCGCGTTGCATTTTTTGTTTGAGTTGATTGTTTCGCATGACTTTATTTTTGCTGTCGACCGCGCAGCGTAACGCAACGGCGTATTAACCGGCCCGCAACGAGTCCACAATTTCCATTCGCGCCGCTTTGAAGCTCGGCAAAAAGCCGCCGATGATGCCCATCACCACCGCGAATACGATGGATTGAATGGCAATCGACGGCGTTAAATGAAAGCCGAACGAAAGCTGCGAGAAGGACGTGAAGTTAAGCGTGCTCACGGTGAAAAGTTGCAGGAACGATGCAACGAGTAAACCGACCACACCGCCAACGAGCGCTAGCAAAATCGATTCGCCGAGAAACGCAACCAGAATCGACGCGCGACGAAATCCGAGTGCGCGCAAGGTGCCGATTTCTCCAACACGGCTGGCAACTGCGGAATACATCGTGATGGCAGCACCGATGATGGCGCCAATCGAGAAGATGACCGAGAGCGTGAGCCCGAGGATCGAGAGAAACGTCGATAGCGCTTTACTCTGCTCTTCATAAAACGCGGGCTCGGCTTTCACGTCGAGCTTGAGTCGCACATCGCCTTCGATTGATTTTTGAATTCGCTCAAGCGCATTGGGATCAACCATACGCACAATCATCGACGAATACGCGACGCGACGAAACGCCTGGCCCAACTGCTCAGCATCGCCCCAGGCTTCCGAATCGAAGCCCGATGATTGCCCATCGAATACGCCAACGATTCGCCAATCGCGCGCGGCGAAACGGATCGTGTCGCCGATGTCCATATTCGCGAATCCGGCGTTCACCGATTTGCCGACGACGATTTCGCTCGCACCCGGTTGCATCCAGCGACCTTCGAGGAGTTTTACTTGCGGACGCAACACGATGCCCACTGGCGACATACCGCGCACGATCACGTTTTGCGGTTTGGTGTCGCCCTTCTTTGGCGCTCCAATCAACACAACAATCTCTTTCGACACAAGCGCGTCGCCGCGTGCGTCGCGCGCAACCTCGGGCAAGGTTTCGATCAAGCTCGCCTGCTCGCGCGAGACACCACTTTGAATTTCGGTTTGCGCACCTTGCCGCAACATGATCGCGTTATCCCAACTGCCGGTACCCACGAGCGTTTTTTTGAGCCCTGCATCGAGCATGAGCACGGCAGCGAAAACGAATACGACAAGCGCCATGCCGCCCGCCGTGAGCGCGGTGGTCAAGCGACGCGTCCACAAATTTCGTGCGATGTAGGTGAAGGGGATCTTCATCGTTCGCCGATAGGCGCGGCGCTCGCCGCGATCACTTGTTCTGTAGGAGCGGCTCTGCCGCGAACAGTGTCCACATCACAGCCGTCTTGTTTCGACACGTTGATCGCGGCAGAGCCGCTCCTACAGACGTCAGGCCACATGCCGCAACCCATCCACAATCTTGATCCGCGCGCTGCGAATCGCGGGCACGATCGCCGCGAGCAATCCCACGATCACCATCGCACCGAACTGCCAACCAAACGTTTCTTCCGAAATTCGAAACACGGGAAACACGGAACCGACTACCGATTTGAATGCGGCAGCGACCGGAATCGAAAGCAACACACCGAGCAGGCCGCCTAGCAAGGTGATTGCAAGCGATTCGCCGATCACGAGTTGCGAAACGAACGACGGCGGAAAGCCAAGCGCTTTGAGCGTTGCGTACTCGCTCGTGCGCTCGCGCGCGGCCATCGCCATCGTGTTGGCAACGACCGCGAGAATGATGATGATCACGACGAAGCTCACGATACGAATCGCGGCAATGATCGCTTCCGATTGCGCGACGAAACCTAGTTGAAATGCTTTCTCGGTTTCGGTGAGTGTTTCGGCGAGTGAGTTTTTAAATTCGTTATCGATGATTTGCGAAATCTCGGCGGAGCGTTGTGCGTCGTCGATGGCAACGACGAGCACACCGGTGCGGTCGGCGGCGCGCGGGAAGGATTGCTTCATGCGCTCGTTTAAGTAGTCCCAATGAAAATAAAACTGCCGCGTGAGCGTGCCTTCGTCGCGGCCTTCGTAAATGCCGCGCACGGTGAATTCCCAGGTGCCGGGGTAAATGGTGCCTTGAATCGGTATTTTGTCGCCGAGTTTCCAGCCGTATTGATCGGCAATGGCGCGACCGACGATGCAGCCGGTGCGATCGCGCACCATCGCTTCCATCTGCTCGGGCGGCAGCACATATTCCGGATAAATCTCGAAGTGCGACGGCAAGGTCACCGCAAATTGCGGGAAGAAGTTCTTGGGTTCTTGGTAAATCCCTCCGAACCAGTTGCTCATCGAGATTTTTTGCACGCCCTCCAAACCCTTCACGCGTTCGCGGTAGTAGATCGGCAGGGTGAAGGTGAGCGAAATAGCGTTACGTGTAATGAGCCGATTGGCAGAGGCGGCGTCGGAGCCCGCATACCAAGCGTCCACCACCGTTCGCAGCAATCCGAACGCAATGACGGCAATCACCAGGCCCAGAAGCGTCAAAAAGCTCCTTAAACGGGCGCGGAAGATGTTTTTTAGGATGAGACGGAGCAGCACAGCATCCTATTATCGCGGCGAGCGTAGCGCGCGTTTAACGCGATCTAAGAATTAACAACAAAACTAGTAATTCACCATTTTTATTGGGCATATGTGTATTTTATTGTTAAATTCAATAATTATATAAATATTCGTTAATGCCCAATTTAATTGGGCATTAAATAATATTGCTATTAGTACGTTTCCGGCACGCTTTTGTACGCACCCGCGCCCATCCGACCCATAAAAACAAAACCCCGCCACTCTCGCGAATGACGGGGTCGTTCATCGAAACAGCGACGAGCGCTATTCGAGTTTCATCGTGAACGGAATTTCCACTTCGAAGCGATCACCGTTCGACTGGATCTTGCAACTGCCCGACGTTAGCGCCGTTTGGAACGTTCGCTGGATTGGGTTTCGCATGCTGCCCGGATTCACGTCTTTCACACGAATGTTGGAGACGCTGCTGTCGGGGTTCACCGTCGCCAAAATCGATCCTTCGACGCGCTCAATGCCCGCCTTGTTCATCTCACGCGTGGGCGGAGAATCAGGCGCGCATCCGCCTGGCAGACGCGAAATCGTCGTCACAGCAGGGCGCGGTGGCGGTGCCGGTGGCGCGGGTGGCGCTGGCGGCGCTGCCGGTGCGGGCGGCGGTGGCGGTTCGATCTTGTATTCCGCTTTCGGTGCTTCCGTGGTCGTGGTGATCGTCGGTTGCGCAGGCGCTTGGACAACGACTTCTACCGGCGGCACAAACGGCGGCGGAGGTGCTGCCGGTGGTGGTGGCGGAAGATTCGGTTGCTTCGGCGGCGGTGGTGGAGGTGGGGGTGGCGGTGGAGGCGGCGGCGGTGGCGGTAAATCCACAATCTTCGCCTCAAGCGGCTTTTTAATCACCTCAACGACCCGTTTGCCAAGGCCGGAGACGAGCGCGTACACGATAAGGGCGTGCAACGCGATCACTACGGCAATGGCAACGGTGTGCTTGCTCGTGTTTTTCGGTTGATAGTTGTAATCCATCGGTCGCTTGCCTTAAATAAACTGCTCGTGACCGAGGATGCCCATCTTGGTGAGCCCCAAACGCTGCACCGTGGCCATCACGCGCGCGACGATTTCGTACTTCGCCGCCTTGTTAGGACGCAGGTGAATTTCGGGTTGCGTTTCTTGTTTCGCGAGCAACGAGAGCTTGTATTCAAAATCCTGTTGACTCGAAACTAGAACACCGTTCATGTACACCGCGCTGTTCTCGTCGATATCGATTTTCATTACTTCCGGCTCGACCGGCGGTTTCACGTTCGACGGCGGTGGCATGTTCATCTCGACCGAATGCAATTGCACCGGAATCGTGATGATGAACATGATCAGGAGCACGAGCATCACGTCGATCAACGGCGTGGTGTTCATCTCGACCATGACATCGGGCTCGCCTGAGGCTTTTCCAACATTCATGCCCATGATCTATTCTCCTCTCGCTGCGGGTTCGGTCAGGAAGGCGATCTTCGAGATACCTGCCGAGCGACACGCGAAGATCACGCGCCCCACACCGTCGTAGTTCGCGGTCAAATCACCGCGAATATGCACTTCGGGTTGCGGATCCATGCGCGAGACTTTCTTCAAGCGATCCGTCAAATCGCGAATATCGCGAATTGGCGAGTCGTACATATACATCTGACCCGCCGCATTGACCGAAATCACGATATTTTCGGGTTTCGATACACGAACCTGAACCTCTTCTTTCGGCAATTGCAACTTAATCGATGTGGTGACCACGGGAATCGTGATCAAGAAGATGATGAGCAACACCAACATCACATCCACGAGCGGCGTCGTGTTGATGGTGGAGTTGATCTCGTCTTCTTCGCCCGAAGGTGAACCGACGTTCATTCCCATTGGAGTATCTCCTTGCTAGGAATCAGGTGACAGGGCAAAAGAAACAGAGTTCGAGAAGGTTTTCCCGCACTTAGCAGTTTTATTAAACGCCCAATTTAATTGGGCGTTTAGCCGATTTTTCGACTTAATCAACTACCACTTGCGATTACGTCTACGCCCAATATTTCCGGGGCACTAACACCTGAAGTTCGGGACCAGTTACTTCTTGGCGCCCGAAGCGATCAACACAGAGTGCAGATCGGTTCCGAACGAGCGAATTTTGTCGAGCGTCGTTTTGTTGCGACGAACGATGAAGTTGTAGCCAAGCACAGCAGGCACAGCAACGGCCAGACCGATCGCCGTCATGATGAGCGCTTCGCCCACCGGACCCGCCACCTTGTCGATCGAGGCTTGACCAGACGTACCGATTTTCACGAGCGCGTTGTAGATGCCCATCACCGTTCCGAACAGGCCCACGAACGGCGCCGTCGAACCCACCGTTGCGAGGAACGCAAGGCCGTTTTGAAGATTGCTTTGCACGCTATCGATAGCGCGTTGAATCGACTGCGTCACCCAATCCGAAAAACCGATGTGTGCGAGAAGGCCGTCGTGTTTCTTCGTTGCTTCGAGACCTGCCTGTGCGATAAAGCGAAACGGGCTTTGCTCTTTAAGGGCTTCCATGCCTTGAGCAAGATTCGGTGCACTCCAGAAATCGCGCTCGGCTTGCTTGGCCTGACGAGCGATGCGGTTCAATTCGAGCAGCTTCGAAATCATGATGTACCACGTGCCAAGCGACATGATCACCATGATGATGAGCGTCGTCATCGTGACCACGTCGGCGTG
This sequence comes from Casimicrobium sp., assembly GCA_051645545.1. GTDB lineage: Bacteria > Pseudomonadota > Gammaproteobacteria > Burkholderiales > Casimicrobiaceae > Casimicrobium. The sequence goes on from JBOFBL010000135.1 coordinate 6,274, forward strand.
CTGCCACATTGCCTTCAGACCGTATGGGTTTTCGACTTGCACGGTGGACGCTTTTGGTGCGGCGGTGATCGTTGAAGGTGCCGGCGTCGGTGCCGGTGCGGGAGCCGGTGTTGCGGCAGGGGCAGCTGCGGCAGGCGCGGTTGCAGGTGCGGGGGTCGCACTTTGCGCGAAGGCACCCGTCAATGGCGAAAACGCCATCACGGCAGCGGCGGCGCCAGCGAGTACGCGGCTCGTGGCCCCGGCTCGCATTTGTTCGAATACTCCCATGAGAAAACTCCTTGGAACAGTGAAATAGTTGGTTTGTATAGCGCGGACAAAAAGAGGATGCCGCAAACGGAACGCGAGAATATAACCGCTAGCGCGCTGTAGCGCCGGATGAAACGCCTCGCCATGCCATAAAAGCAAAACGCGCACCAAGGTGCGCGTTTTGGCTGATAGCCGCTTGCTGCGGCTTGGTCAAACCTACTAGCGGAACTTGTACTGCATTCCCAGGGTGTAGAAGCGACCGATTGGTTCAGCGAAGCTAGCGTTGTAGCTTGCATTCGAACCACTTGTCTCGTCGCTAAACGGCGTACCGCGGTCGAATAAATTGTTCACCCCGAGACGAACCGTCAGATTCTTCACGCCTTTATACGTGAGCGAGGTATTCCACACTTCGTAAGCACCCACTTTATCGTTAAGGGAGAAGCTCTGCGTTTGATAGGAATGAACACCATAGCCGCCAATCGAGAATTCCCAGGCACCACGTTCGAACGCAAAGTCCCAATTTCCACGATAGCGCGGCAAGTTGTATGTGCCGTTCAATTCAACCATCTCACCAGTGACGAGGTCGGATTGCTTGTAAGTGCCGACGTAGGTCATGCCAAGCTTCGACGTCAGACGACCGCCCGCCATCGCAGCGCGATGCGTCACTTCCAGGTCAATGCCGTTCGTCTTCGTTTTTGCAAGCTGAATCGGCACTACGTTCAACTGTACGATTTCGCCTAGCGGATTGCGCACAACAATCGCAGGGTTATCAACTGAGCGGTCGATCAAGTCCTGATCAAGCAAGCTAGCAATCTCATCTTTACGATCAATCTGCCAGAAGTCGAGCGCCATAGTCAGATCGCGCGTTGGCTCAAACACCATACCGAATGTGTACGCGTTCGATTTTTCGGCCTTGAGCGCGGGGTTACCGGACTGCACGCGGCGAATGTCAAGGCTGCAGTTTGGATTGCTATCGTCAACTGTTGGACACAGGCGTGGATCGCGAACACCGAAGGAGAACGCTGTTTGCTGTGCAGGCGTAGTTTCAAAAAGCGAAGGTGCACGGAATGCTTTCGAAGCGGTAGCACGCAACAGCAATTGCGAAGTCGGCTGGAAGCGCAATCCAACTTTCGGCGAGGTCGCGGCGAAGTCACCGTTGCCCGAATACTTGTCATAACGCACTGCCACGTTTGCCTCAAGCGCCTTGGTCAGTGGGGCGTTCAATTCGCCGTAGAAAGCGCTCACGCGACGTGAGCCAAACGCTTGCGCAGCACTAATCGAGAGCGTATCGCCAGTCTGCAGTTTTTCGTCCGGGATGTCGGAGACCTTTTCTTTGCGAGTTTCCGCGCCGAAAGCAAACGCGAGGGGGCCGCCCGAAAGCTGCATCAATTCGCGGGACGCCTTGAAGTCGTAGCCGTCCAAATTTGAGCGTCCAAGGCGAAGCGCGTCGTGACGAAGATAGGCGGCTACTCCCGAATTGTTTTTCGAAGGATCTACGAAGTTGTAGTAGCCAAATTGCGCGAACGCCGTGCCACACTTTGAGAGCTCACGCTGGAAATACTGACCATAGGACGGATTCGCAGCAAAGATTTGAGACAGTGTGCCGAGCCCGTAAGGATCGCCACCGGCCGCGTACGAAGCGGCAGCGGTCGGATCCATTAAGCACAATAAACGCGAATTCAACGTGTTGTTCGTGGCAAACGTGTTGATCTTGATTCGGTTGTAGTTAGCAGCCGTTTCCCAATCCCAACCTGCTGTGGTTCCCTTGAGTCCGATCAATCCGCGGGTTGTGTCCGTTTTGCCGTCGTCACCGCGATTACCGACGTCGTTAAATCGGTAGAGCAATTCTGAGGGGCCAGAGAACGGATTTGCGGGCGAACCAGCTGGAATAATTCCAGTGCCCAGACCGACGTCGTCAGTTGTACCAGCAGGCCAACCGGTTGACTTGAATTTATTTTGCGTGAAGAGTGCTTCGGCAAACGCTGTAATATTTGGCGTAATCGCGAAATTTAGCCGTGCGTATGCGCCAGCTTTACTGGACTCCGGCTGCAAAGACCCAAGCGACGCGCGATCATAGCGACAAACGCCCCCGCGAATACTTGATCCGCCAAACTGAGTACTCGGGCCACACTTTCCACCGACGTCAAACAAATCGAGACCGGTGTAGTCGGAGCGATCAGGTAACAGTTCACTAATGGTGCCAGGCGTTCCGAAAGCAGAACGGCGATCAGCGCCGCCACGGGGACGCAGGTCTTCGGTTTTCGACCAATCGCGATCACGCGAAAAAATTTGGTCACGTCCCGAAATATTGCCTGTTACAAGAATATTAAAACGATCTTTCGCGAGATCGCCGAAACCACCCGCGAAACTCGCGTTATACGTTTGACCATCGCTGCGTTGCGAAATGCCAGCAGAAGCGGTTACCTCAATACCCGTGTAGTCGCGGCGCAAGATAATGTTCACTACACCCGCTACAGCGTCCGCACCGTAAACGGCAGACGCGCCATCTTTCAAAACTTCAATACGTTCGACAGCGGAAATCGGAATGCTGTTGATGTCGTTAAAGCCTTGCGACGTGCCGAATTGCTGAGCAAAAGGGTACGTGGGCAGGCGACGACCGTTAAGCAGTACGAGTGTGCTGTTAAAGCCCAAGCCGCGAAGATTCAACGCTCCGCCACCTGGCGCGAAACCATTGGTGATACGGTCATCGGCCGCGTAACCAGCACCGCTGATGCGCTGCAACACATCATTCACGGTTGCGGCGCCTGTGCGCTCGATATCCTGACGTGTGATGACCTGAACCGGATTGGCTGACTCAGCATCGATCCGCTTAATGTTCGAGCCGGTAACTTCAACTTTTTCAACCTTTTGCGGTTGATTGGTTTGTGCATTTGCACTGACGGCAATTGCCATTCCGGCAACGGCTTGCAGTACCGCAAATGCGATCCGCTTCTGTTTAACGTACATGGAACCCTCCACAGAGTTGTGACAAGAATTTGACTCTCGAATTTTGCCGTAGGGTTTTCAGGTTACGAAACATAAACACCTTGTTACAAATTCACATCACGCCGTACACTGGACTGTCAAATTCGCGGCGGACCGCTATAAGTTATTGAAAAACATAGATTTTTTCTTGTTCAAGACGTTCATATTGAGCCTAGAAGCGCGAGAGTCTCAATAAATGGCAAGAAAAACCAAATTTCAAAACTTGTACTCATAGCCCAATTTAATTGGGGCTACGAATTAATTTTTATAAAAATCGATAGGCAAACTTAATGCCTTGTAAATCATAGATCAATGAGCTGCCGCCATTCGTTTCGATCTGCTAGTTGTGCGCTTACAACAAACTATCGCCGAGTGACGAACAACGGGAAGAAACAGCGTCTTTTCATGCGCTCTGAGACGAGCGACGAGAGGTTGCGACCAGCGCCGTGCGATGGGTCGCGAGCTCCGATATTCTTGCGTCCGTCGTTTATCCACCTGAAGCGGGGAATTTCATGTTGAAGAAGTTGGTTGTCGCGGCGCTATTTGCCGCGGCGAGTTTTAGTGCACATGCGCAGGGCAATGCGAGCGCAGCTGCAAACGCAATGCCGTCCGTTGAGGACATCTGGCGCAATCCAACCCTATCGGGTCTTACGCTGTCGCGAAGCGGCAAATATCTGGCTGCGACTGCGCCGCACAAAGGGCGAATGAACCTGATGGTGCTGGATATGGACACGCGTAAAGGAACGCTTCTTACGGCGTTTGAGGACTTTGACGTGCTCAATGTCACATGGATCGAAGATGAGCGGCTCGTATTCTCTCTGGGGCAACAAAACTCACCAACGGGCGCCGGTCAATTTGACGGTGGCGGTTTATTTGTGATCAATCGCGACGGATCAAACTCACGTCGACTCGCTCCGACCGTCCGCGAAGTGCGCAATAGCGGTCAGTTCGTCTATCGTGGTCTAAGCGTGCATCGCACGATACCGGGTAACACCAATGAGATCATTGCCGAAGGCAACCAGACGTCCGCCGACTCGGTCGATCTTTATAAGTTGAATCTCAATAACGGTCGCACCGAGCTTTTGACATCGGGGCGTCCTGCAAGTCTGACTCAAGAATGGATGATGGACAGCAAATTCGTGCCGCGCGTCGTCGTCGCCGGCGTGAAAGACGAGTTGACTGCCGTCGTTTACTACCGAAAAGGTGCCGATTCTCCGTGGGGAGAAATAGCCCGCTTTTCACGAGACAAAGGCAAAGTGTTTGTGCCGCTCGCGTTCGAGTCCGATGATCGCATGATGCAAGTGGCCACCAATCAAGGTCGCGACACCATGGCCGTGTTTCGCTATGACCCCGACAAAAAACAACTCGGCGAGCAGATCGCCGCTCATCCGCGCTATGACATGGGCGCGACGCTCCAAGGCGAAGAGATCCCAGGTGTAGTTTGGGATGCTCGCGAAAACAAAATCCTCGGTTACGCAGTGGATGGAGACAAACCTGAGGTGGTGTGGGTTGACGAGACGCGCGCACGCACGCAAAAAACGCTCGACAATGCATTGCCTGACACCATCAATAGCTTCCGTCGCACGCCCGATGGCAAACGCTTTCTTGTTACGTCTTACTCGGACGTAAAGCCCGTACGGTGGTATCTCTACGATGAAGAAAAGAAAACGCTCGAAGAGATCGGTGCATCGCGCCCTTGGCTTGAAGGCAAACTTGTGCAACAACGCCCGATTCGCTACAAGACTCGCGATGGTCTCGAGATCCCAGGCTATCTTTTCTTGCCGAAAAATTACAAAGAAGGCACAAAACTGCCGACCATCGTTCACATTCACGGAGGTCCTACCGCGCGCGCCGATCGATTCGGCAGCGGCTTCGGCTATATCGAAGGTCAGCTCTTTGCGTCACGCGGCTATGCGGTCGTCGTTCCAAACTTCCGCATCACACCAGGGATGGGCGAGAAAATCTATCAAGCAGGCTTCGGCACGATCGGCCGACAAATGTCGGAGGATCATGAAGATGCCGCGAAGTGGGCGGTCGACAACGGCTATGCTGATCCGAAACGTATGTGTATTTCCGGTGCGAGCTACGGCGGCTACGCCGCCTTGCAAGCCTTGGTCAAAACACCGGATTTGTTCAAGTGCGCCGTCGCTGGGCTCGCGGTGACCGATCTTGTTTATCAAAACACCTCGCTCGAAACCGACTACGTAAGTCAGCCAGCGGCAGTTGATTTCTGGAAAGCAATCATCGGCACCAACGATCTCAAATCGCAAATGGTTCGAGATTTGTCACCGGTGAACAACGCATCGAAAATCAAAGGTGCGGTGTTTTTATACGCTGGGCAAGACGATATTCGCGTGCCGATCGATCAGATTAATCGCATGGATAGAGCGCTTAAAGCCGCAGGCAATCCGGCCAAAGCATATGTTGTCAAGCCCAAAGAAGGGCATGGCTTTGGGCGATTGGAAAACAACGTCGATTTGTACACGCAGGTGCTTAAGTTTCTCGACGAGCAGATAGGAAAATAGCGCCAGATCGACGTTAATACCCCAGCAAGAAAGTTTGCGTTAACGTCGGAAGCAATCTTTCTTGCGACGCACCGCACGAAACTATAGTCATTCCTATAAATAGTTGCATTGTTTGATGATTTCGTCGAGGGGAAGGTGAGAGCAGTGTTGCCACGTTCGTTTGAGGTTCGCCCAGAGCTTCTCGATGGGGTTGAGATCGGGGCTGTAGGGGGAGAGAAATAGGGGCGTGCAGCCGGCCTGGTAGATCAGATCGAAGCTGCGCTGAGATTTGTGGAAGGCGGCGTTGTCGAGCACGATGACCGAGCCGACGAGCAGCTCGGGCAGCAGCATCTGTTCAAGCCAATCGTTAAAGATCTCGCTGTTGCAGGTGCCCTCGAAGAGCATCGGGGCAATGAGCCGATGCTTGCAGTAGCCGCCGATCAGGCTCGTTCGCGGGCGAAGTGCGGCGTTGTGGGTGCCGCGCACGCGTCGACCGATCGGCGCGCGAGCGTAGCGTCGGCATGTGCTCGGGGCAAAGCCCGTCTCGTCGAGATAGACGATGGGTAGCCCGGCTTGCTCGGCCAGATAATGGCGCTTGAGATAGCGCTTACGGCGCGCGTAGTGCCGCGCCTCGAACGCCTGGGCGTAGAGCAGCGTTTTTTTTACCGCTGATCCCCATCTTGATCAAGGCGTGACTGATCGTGTTGATCGTGACCCCGAAGTGCTCGGCCAACTCCTTGAGCAATAAATCCGGCTGCCGCTCGAGCATCGCACGCAGCGCCTCGCGGTCAAACTTGCGAGAGCCGCGCGGCCCAGGCTTGACACGCACGTAGGTCTCTCCCGCCGATACCCACAGAAACACCGTGCGCAGGTGAACCTCATACACCCGCGCCGCCTCTGCCTTACTGCCGCCACGTTTGATGAAATTAAGCACTCGCTTGCGTAAATCCGCACTGTAGGCCATCGGTGATCTCCTCTCGCTCACACCGCCTAAGCATATCGTGTAATACTATTTATGAATAGCTATAAAAAACGAGTCTCGTACGACAATTAAAAAAGCCCGCTAGTGCGGGCTTTAATTCAAACAGGTCGAGTCGGCTCAACGGAATTTATAGGTTAAACCAAGTTGGTACATGCGACCACGTACTTCATACTCTTCATATGCGTAGGTAAACGTGGATTGGCGTGCTGAATCGAAGGGTGGTTGGGTGTTAGTGAAATTTCGTATACCACCGCTAATTTTCAAATCACGTGTCGCTTGATACGAACCATACAAGTCGAGGTAATTCTTCGAACTCGTACTGTCCGGCAGCGACCCTCCTTCGGAAACGGTCACCCCTGAAGCAGCGCCGGCCGTGTTACTGTATCCCGGCAGATAACGGGACGTAAGGGTCAATTGATACGGCCCGCGCTCCCAACCGATACTCGTGTTCAATTTATAACGCGGGGTAATTAAATAGCCTTCTCCAGGACCATTGTTACCAGCAAAACTGTAACCAAGGCCACCGGTGGTCAATATTTGATCGTACTTGCTGATGTATGTGAGGGCGATACGTGAATCGAACTTGCCAAAACTCGTTGCATGCTTCCATCGAACGTCTACATCAAAACCTTTGGTGCGAACCGAGTCGAGATTTTCGTAGCCAAGGAGCACCGATACGATTGCATTGTTCTGAGGGTCGCGAATCACTGTTCCCGGCGCAAGGCCATCAACAACCGATTGGAAATCTTGAGACGAGATCAGATCCTTGTGCTTGATATCAAAATAATCAACACCGACGCTAAGCTCTTTCGAAACATCAAGCACGAACCCGACATTTAAGCTGTCCGATTTTTCTGGTTTCAGATTCGGGTTTGCAGAGAATACGCCCGAGATCTGGGTCGACGGACAAGTTGGAGTGTTATTCGCGCGGCACGTTGGCGTATCGCGTACGCTCGAAAAGAACGTCGCGGCTGACTTAGAGATTTCGGGGAGAGAGGGCGCGCGGAAACCTTTGCCCCAACTCGCGCGAACCAACATACTGTCCGTAGCTTTCCATTTCGCGCCGACTTTTGGAACCGTAGAGTTTCCGTAGTCGCTGTATTGCTCTGTGCGAAGCGCGAGGCTCGCCTCAATGGCCTTTGTTACCGGAAGTCCTAATTCTCCGTATCCCGCCCACACAGTGCGCGATCCGTCAACCGAGGTTTGACCGCGCCCCAACACGTCGTTTGCCACGATCCGAGCGTCAGGTCGAATATTCATCGCTTCTCGGCGATAGTCCAACCCCAACGCCAATCCCGCAGGGCCACCGGGGAGTGAGAACAACTCTCTTGAAGCCTTGAAGTCAAATGCGGTCATAGTCGATTTACCAACGTTCGCGCCGTCGACTTTGATTGAGTCTCGCACTTGTTGCGAGTTTGTCGATGGCTTGTCAAAGTTGTAGCTATTTGACGCAACAGCCGCATTAAGGCCAGACTGCGATATGAGGTTTTTGAACCCATTTATCGTCTCAGTTTGGCTGTAGCCAAGTCCGGTCTTCCAATCCCAGCCGAAGTTATAACCCTCTAGACCCACAAGCATTCTGGATGCTTCAGAATCGATTTTTGCGAGACGCGGACCAAGATCCCAAAAGTTTCCGCGGTACTCTACGTTTCCGTTGGTGGGATTGCCACCTTGACCTGGGGCAAGAATTACTCGGTAAGTGAACGGAATAATGCTCTGCCCGGAAGTTGCAAAACCCGTAGTTCTTACAAACGCGCGCTGAAAAACCTGCTCGGTTATAGTCTTGCTATAACCTGCCTCTGCAAAGCCGGAAACATTACCGCTTAACGAGAAAGAGCCCCTCAACAGCGCTCCGATACGCTCAGTTTTTGGACTCAATGTTGTGTCGTTTGCTAGATCGTAGTTACACCAAGTGCTATCAGCCGTAAACGTAGAGCCGAGCCCGGTGATCCCAATCGCGTCGAGTCCCGCAACCCCATTTACTACCTTACCTGGGCATTCCGATATTGCTCGCGTTGGCAGCAAACCGCCAACGGCGGTGCGGCTCTGGAACTGTCCGGCTACGATAGAAGTGTTATTGGCTCCGCCAGGAAAGCGGCGCCGATCATATGATTTCAGAAAATCAACGTCGCTGAACACAAGCTCGCCGCGTTTGTAGTAGTCGGCGGTAGCCATGACGTTGTATCGATCAGCGGCAATGTCACCGAAACCGAATGTGCCAGAAACTCGGAATTCTTTTCCGCTCGACGTTTGTTCAAGTATCGTTCCAGCGGCAGAAACCTCAGCACCACGATAGTCTTTGCGAAGAATGAAATTCACAACGCCCGCGATTGCGTCTGACCCGTAGATTGCTGACGCGCCATCACGGAGCACTTCGATACGTTCAATTGCAGACGCAGGGATGCTGTTTAGATCTACAAAGCTTTCTTGGATGTTCTGTGCAAGCCCGTAGCCCGCAATGCGACGCCCGTTCATTAAAACGAGGGTAGCCTTCTGACCGAGGCCGCGCAATGAAATGCCCGCAGATCCTGGAGCGAAACTATTAGTGTTTTTCTCATCCAGAGAGCCGGTATTTTGAGGAATCGCGCGGATCACTTCCGCAACCGTTTGTTTACCGGAGCGTTGAATTTCCTCGCGCGTGATGACGTCGACAGGGGAGACAGTCTCACTGTCGACACGCTTGATATTCGAGCCAGTTACTTCAACTTTCTCGACCTTTTGTGGTTGCTGCGCCTGCTGGGCAACTGCAAAACCACTAACTACGAAAGTTGCGGCGATGGCGACGGCCAATTGTTTCTTTTGGATCATGGTCTTTCCCGGGGGTCCCCACGACTTTTTTGTCGCGCAGACGATTGATAAACGACTTACAGATTTTGTCATTAGCGGAATGAGTGGGGTTCCGTTTCAATAGCGCCAGCACTTACGGTCTGTCCCCAGGATCACGGTTGCTAAGATGCGAGAGACGATCTTAAGTGCTTGATTTGACTGTTTTTTGTTGCCTTTAAATAAACATGCGGACGCGCGACTATCAATCTTACTGACCACAGCATCGAAAAAAACAAGTCATACAGCTCAACGCTAAATTCTATAACGTGAACGCTTTACACAGCCATTTACGCATTTTTCGACTACTTATCTTTTCGATAGTAAACATTATTTCTAAAGAAAGAAATTGAAATATCTTACTCTTTGGAGTTGCAGCGTTACAACAATGCACTACATCATCGGTGAATCTGCAGCACATAAAAAACGGCCGCTTATTGCTAAGCAGCCGTTTCGAATCGGCACTGTCACGCCGAGAACATTGCGATTAGAACTTATGGCGTACGCTCGTATAACAACGCTTACCGCGTGGGTTGTCAACGGGGCGCTGTGAGCATCGTTCGAGATTGGCGGTTTGCGGTTCGTGATGTTCGAGCCACCCAGCGAGAAAACCAGGCTCTTGAAATCGGTAGCGCAAACCTTCAATTCGCTCGAAAGAGTGTTCTCGATACGCGGAGCATCGTCGTAAGCCGCAGAATTCCGAAGCGAATGTTAAGAATACGGCTCACAATAATCGCTCTTGCCCCATCGCGCCTCGGAATTAATGCCGAGACGCGACGGATACGCTCATTGTCGCGAACAACTAGAACTGGTAAGCCATTCCGAGGGTAAAGAAGCGACCCGTAATGCTGTCCATTTGCGAGAAGCCCAAAGTACGCGGGTCGTTATTGCTAAATGGCGGTTGTTTGTTAAGCAGATTCTTTACGGTCGCCGTCACGCGGAGGTTTTTGATGCCGTTGTAACTAGCAGTGAAATCAACCGTATCGAAGTTGCCAACAATTGGAATGGTCGCCGGAACCGGGAGGTTCGCTTGCGACTGTGGACGATCAAGCATCTTTGCGCGACTGTTGAGGATCGCGCTCGTCTCCCATGCGCCGCGCTGCAAGCCGACGCGCACCTGACCACGCCAGCGCGGTAGGTTCAGATAACCGAGTCGGTTGAAAAGTGGCGTGCCGGGTAGGTCTGCATAGTCGTACTTCTCATAATAGGTGAGCGAGCCGTCAAGCAGGAGTTGTCCAAAAGAGAGTGGGAAGCGTTGCTCCGCGGCGAAATCAAAACCGCGAATTTTTCTCTTACCCAGATTGCCCTGTGCGGTTTTGACCTGCGTGATAGTACCGGTAGCGTTGCGCGTCACCGAGTAAAGGGGATTGCCGCCGAGCGTCGTCGTTGCACCCGGAACGTAGCTGACGTTATCGATAACGAACTGTGAAAGCACCAGACCGATCTCGTCGTCCTTGTTAATGATGAAGTAGTCACCAGACAGTCGCGTAGTGCGAGTCGGCTCAAGCACGAAACCAACAGTTACGCTGTCGGCTTTTTCCGGCTTTAGCAACGCATTGCCGCCCGAGAAGCGATCGTATTGAAGACGCGGGCAGGTTGCGACGCCACGTGCGGCGCAACCCGGTGTGTCCTGCACACTGTCCGCGCTTTGGTTCAGGCCGCCGAAAAGATCTCGTAGCGAAGGCATCTTAAAGCCTTCGGAATAGGAGGCGCGTAACAACACTTCTTTAGTGGGCTGGAAACGTAGGGCCACTTTCGGCGTCGTCGACCGAGTGCCGCCTTCGTAACTATCATGACGTACCGCGAGTTGAGCCTCCAATGTTTTATGGAGCGGTAGCGAGAGTTCGCCGTAGGCCGCAAAGAGATCACGACTACCCGACACTGCCGATTGTTGAATGCTGCCAAAGACGTTGCCGCGTTGCGAATTCGGCCCCGGGATATCGTCGATCTCTTCTCGGCCGAAGGTCAAACCAAGGGCGAGGCCGACATCACCACCGGCCAAGGTGCCGAGCACCGTGCTTCCTTTTGCTTCGACGAACGAGTTAGTCGTTTCGCCGCGACGACTATCCGTCGAGCTAATGCTATCGATCACACTTTGCGGATTGGTGAGTGAGAACGGATTAAAGGTGCCGTTCGCAATCGCCGCATTCATGCGATCGAGCAGGAAATAGCCGCTGTCTTTATTGACCGCTTTATTGCGCGCCTGTCCTACGGCGATGTTGTAATCAAAGCGGGCAAAGTTGCCTTCAAGTCCGAAAAGGAAACGCGTCGCATCGGACGTGTTGTCGGTCACACGCGGACCGGCTTGAAGCGGGCGCCCGCGAACGGTGAGCGGCACGCCGAACGTATTGGCGGGATTGCTGGCGGTAAGTGTGAAATTACCTGGGGTAGGTGCGGCACTAGCCGAGGTGTCGGTGCGGTTGAATAGGCCTTCAAAAAACACCGTCGCTGCGTCCGAAAAACGATAACGCGCGGCAACTAGGCCACCGACGCGTTCAGTGCCGAACAGCGTCGTACGGTACGGCGCAAAATCCCACAAGCAACTGGTTCCTGGACCAAGCGGCGACGGTGTCACCAAAAGCGAAGGATCAGGGCAGGGAGTAAATGGTTGCCACTGGCTATTCGTTGGATTCACGAAATTGCCGGTAGGTGCGAAGGTCGAGAGCTGATTCTGACCACCGAACTGGCGAAAATCGGCTGTGCGCGTGCGTTCACGATCAAGATTGTTGAGCGGATCGCGTTTGAAATAGCTCAAGTTCGCGAGCACGTTGAATCCTTGACGCTCCGAGTTGCCGAAGCCTGCGGTTAGTGCCGCGTTGAATTCCTGCGCGTCGCCCTCGGAAGAAATGCCGTACAAGCCAGTGGCTTCAGCGCCGGTGTAGTCGCGCCGCGTAATGAAGTTAACCACGCCGCCGATAGCGTCAGCACCGTAAATTGCCGCGGCGCCGTCTTTGAGAATTTCGACTCTTTGGATAGCACCCAGAGGAATCGTACTTAAGCTCACAAACGCACCGTCAAAACCGTAAGCTGCTAGTCGACGTCCATTAAGCAACACAACAGTCTGATCACTGCTCAATCCCCGGAAGCCGACACCTGCGGCACCTGTTGTGTTGGGGCTGTTCGAGAGCAACTCGTCGTTGAAACTCGACATGTAAGACAGCGAGCGGATTAATTCGTTAACTGTTGTTACACCCTTGCGTGCGATCTCCTCGCGTGTAATCACCTCTACTGGCGAAGGGCCCTCTGCATCGATACGCTTAATGTTCGAGCCGGTAACCTCAATCTTCTCGACCTTTTGAGTCGATTGCGCAGATTGCGTTTGCGCTTGCGCAAAGCTTGCGACAACAAAAGTTGCCGCAACAGCAACTGCGAGTTGCTTCTTGTGAATCATTGGATACCCCTAAATGTGTCCCTGTGGACGGTTGATAAACGACCTGAAAATTCTGTCATTGCTGGCCGTCGTTTCCTACAGCGGTTTCCGCTAACGCAAACCCTTAGCCTATTTCTTGCTCGACGCACAAGAAATCGGGCATCGACGCAACCTTTTGATTTAGAAGACTAATTTGTGTTAAGTCAACTTTTAAAGCGTGTCGCGACTCGTATGAAACACGAAAAAACACTAACAAAAATACATTTCACCTCCTACGATTTGGAGGCTATTATTGTGGGCATCATAGCCACAAACATGTAATATCAAAAAACAACTAAAATACCTTGATCGCCCAATGATTCGGGCGTTCTGTGAAAAAGCCGACATTGTTTCAGTTGCAATGATGCAACGTTGTTGGTCTAGTGATCTTGCGTTGCGTAGCGTTTGACACGAGCCGAACACGCCACGCCGAAATTAACGGCATTTCAACGCGCAAATCTAGCCGTGCAGGCCCTTCGGAATCGAGTCCAAGAGCTTTCTCGTGTACTCGTGCTTGGGCGTTGCGTAGAGGTCGTCGGAATCGCCTTGTTCAACGACGTCACCGTTGCTCATGACCATGACTTCATCGCTCATGTATTTCACGACTGCGAGATCGTGCGAAATGAAGATGTACGAGAGACCGAACTCGTCTTGCAAATCCTGCAAGAGATTAAGCACCTGCGCTTGCACCGAGACGTCGAGCGCGGAGACCGATTCGTCGCAAATCAAAATATCCGGCTTCATCGTGAGGCAGCGCGCAATCGCGATACGCTGACGCTGACCGCCCGAGAATTCGTGCGGATATTTGTAGAAACTCATCTCGGGCAAGCCCACTTTCGCGAGCAGTTCAAAGGCCATCTTCGAGCGATCTTCACCGCCTTTGCCGATGCCGTGAATAATCATCGGCTCCATCAAAATTTGTCCGACAGTAAAACGCGGATTCAGCGACGCGTACGGGTTTTGAAACACGATTTGAATGCGTTTCTTATACGGCAAAAACTCTTTCTCGCTCATTGCGAAAATGTTTTTGCCGTCGAACCAGGCTTCGCCCTTCGTCGCATCGTGCAAGCGCATGACGGTGAGACCTACTGTCGTTTTGCCCGAGCCGGATTCGCCGACGAGGCCCAGCGTTTTGCCTTTACGCAATTTGAACGAAACGTTCTTCGCAGCGTGAAACGTTTTCTTGCCGAATAAACCTTCGCGCGAGTAGAAGTCTTTGCACAGCCCCTTAACCTCGAGCAACACCGGATCGCTTTCTTTCACGCCACGCGAGCGTTGCTCAAGGCGCATTGCATCGGCGCGACCGGCCATGAAATCTTCGATGACCGGCAAGCGTTTCGGACGAGAATCGACGACCGGGCGACATGACAAGAGCGCCTTCGTGTAATCGTCTTGCGGATTGGCGAACACGGCTTTTGTTTCGCCCTGCTCTTTGATTTCACCATTGCGCATGACGACCACGCGATCAGCAATGTCGCCGACGACCGCGAGATCGTGCGTGATGAAGAGCACGCTCATGCCGTGTTTCTTTTGAATCTCGGCGATCAAATCGAGGATTTGCTTTTGAATCGTGACGTCGAGCGCAGTCGTCGGCTCGTCGGCAATCAAAAGCTTCGGCTCGCACGCAATCGCCATCGCAATCATCACACGCTGTTGCTGCCCACCCGACATTTGATGCGGGTAGTAATCGATGCGCTCTTCGGCGTGCGGAATTCCGACTTCCTTGAGCAATTCAATCGCGCGTTTTTGCGCAGCGTCGCCGGTGAGGTTTTTGTGTTCCTTCAACACCTCACGAATCTGATAGCCCACGGTGAACACGGGATTCAGCGAGCTCATCGGCTCCTGAAAGATCATCGAAATCTTGTCGCCGCGCAGCTCGCGCTTCTGCGCGTTCGAGAGCGTGAGCAGATTGGTGCCATCGAAATCGATGCGGCTGGTTGAATCGATTTTTGAATTCTCTTTCGGCAGCAAGCCAAGAATCGCAAGCGAGGTCACAGATTTACCGGAGCCCGATTCGCCAACGAGCGCGACCGTTTGATTCGGCATCACGTCGAAGGAAACGCCTTTGAGCGCGTCGAACGTGTTCTTGCGATCGATACGAAACTGAACGCGCAGATTTTTGACAGAGAGTAGTGGTGTGGTCATCGTCTTCTCCCTGCTTATTTCAACTTAGGATCGAGCGCATCGCGCAGCGCATCGGTGAACAAACTAAATGCGGTCACGAGAATCGCCATGAAGAGCGTTGCGGCGCCGAGTTGCCACCAATAGCCCAAGATCAATTCATTCTGCGCCTCGTTCAACATCGAACCCCAGCTCACGGTATCGACGCCAACGCCGAATCCGAGGTACGACAAGATCACCTCGCTCTTGATGAAGATCACCACGTAGAGCGAGAGTTGCACGAGCACCACGTGGGAAATATTCGGGAAGATGTGTACGAACATGCGACGTGTGTGACTCGCGCCAATCGCATTTGCTGCGCGGACATAGTCACGCGCTTTGTGCTTCATGTACTCGGCGCGTACGACGCGGAAAATGCTCGCCCACCCCGTGAGCCCGAGAATCAACACGACGGTGACGATGCCCTTTTTATTGAGTACAGCCGCAATCGCCAACACCAGCAAAATGTAGGGGATCGAGTTAAAAATTGAGTAAAACCAATTAAGCGCATCATCGGTCTTACCGCCGAAGTAACCGGCGGCTGCGCCCAATAAGGTGCCAATCAATGTGGCGACGATTGCAGCAGCAAAACCGACGGTGATCGAAGTCTCCGACCCCTTCACGACTTTATCGAACACGCTGCGGCCCCACTTGTCAGCACCGAACGCGAGGTGATCGAGCTTCTTCTCCTCTTTCTCAACCGCATTACCGTCGCCGGTGCGTCCGAGTTTCTTTTTGAGTTCCGCGATCACGTCGGCGAGCGGATCGACGATCTTGATGTCGCCTGTCGTATCCGTGCCCGTCGATTGACCGAGTTGTTGTTTCAACTCGTTGATCGTTTCGCGCAGCGGATCTTTTTCATTCACAAACTCCGGTCGCGCGAGCCCAGTATCGACGGCGGGGCCGGCAGCGGCACCTTGTTTTTTCGACAAGTCCTCAGCAGGTTGATACGAGTCTTTGAAGAGTGTCGGTGGTGCGTAGTTTTTCGCGATCTCGCTGTTCCAGCCTTTCGCGATCAATCCGACGAAAGAGCCTAAAGCAAGCAACAAAAACAAAATCACAATCGTCATCGACACGATGGCGATCTTGTCGGAAATCAGTCGTTTCCATGCGAGCGACCAGAGACCTGGCGAGCGCTCGATACCGATAGAGTTAGAGGGGTTCATCACAGCAGACGTCATCGTGATGCCCCTTATTTCAATTCAACGCGCGGATCGGCCGCTTTGTACAAGAGATCCGCTGCGAGATTCGCGAGCATCGTGGCGAGCGCCACGTACACCGTGATCGCTTTGATCACTGGGAAATCGCTTCGCTCCACCGAAAGAATCACTTCGCGCCCGATTCCCGGAATCGAGAAGAAGCG
>JBOFBL010000136.1:0-1479 GCA_051645545.1 Casimicrobium sp.
AGTCGATGAGTTTCTGCAATAACGCCGTTTCACCACGCGACGCGAAAATTTCGAAGTGCCCAAAGCGAATAAACGTCGGCGCAACACGGCAAACGATTGCACCGGGCTCCATCTCAGCGTTGCCGTCGTAGAACATGTCGCGCTCAACTTGATCGCCAGTGAGTGTGAGCGAGAGCGCACGTGTCGTCGGCACGCCGAGATGATGCATCGCTTCTGAACAAAGGAACTCGCGAATCGACGAGCGCAACACCGCGCGGCCATCGGCACGGCGCGAATACGGCGTCGATCCGGCGCCCTTCAATTGCAATTCATAGCGTTCGTTGTTCGCGTTCACCGTCTCGCCAAGCAAGATCGCACGGCCGTCGCCCAACTGCCCCGCCCAATTGCCGAATTGATGACCGCCGTAAACAGTGGCGTACGTCTCCATTCCGGGCAACAGACCATTGCCGGACAGCGCATCGACGAATTCGCGCGATTGCAATTCCTGAGCGTCGATGCCGAGCAATGCGGCGACCTCGCGCGAATGCGCAATCAGGCGCGGCGCCGACACCGGTGTTGGCGTAACGCGCGACCAAAACGCACCTTGCACTTGTCGCGAATGGCGAGCTTCGCTCGGGTCGCCCGGCAGGTCACGAAGAAAACGATTATCGAATTGGAGCGGCATGCCGTGATGTTAGCGGCGCGCTTGTTTCAGCGTTCCGCGCCTACCGTGCGTCGAAAAAAGCACGATTTCTTCGAATTCATTTGACATGGGAAATTTTCCCATTTATTATTCAATCCATGTCGCAGTCGTTGGCTAATCCCTCCCCCGCTAACGCCACGGGTGCGACATCCCCCATCTCCGCAGAAGCGGTGGCGCGCAGTATCGCCACGCTTCTGCGCCCGCTCGTAAAACTCGCGATCAAAGCGGGACTCAAGTACGCGGAGCTCGATCAATTGCTAAGAGAAGCATTGTTTGAAGAGGCGCAGAAGCAATGCAGCGATAAAGATCGCTCGAACGCGAGTAAGTTGTCGATGATGACGGGGCTGCATCGAAAAGACGTTGGCGCGCGGCTCACACAACCAGAGCTGGCGAAGCCGATCGATCAGAAATTAGACAAACACTCGGCTGCGCGCAGAGTGTTTGCAAAGTGGTTACATCTCCTGCGACGCAATCCACAGCGCAAAGAACTGCCCATCTCTTCGAACAGCAAGCGCGTCTCGAACTTCTACGATCTAGTGCGAGAGAACATTTCGGATGTACATCCTCGAGCAGTACTCGATGAGCTTGTTCGCCTCGGGCTTGTGATTGAGAGTGGTGAACTTGTTTCCATTTCAAAAACAAATTTCATCGAGAAAAGCTCCACGAATGAAAAGATGCCAGTATTCACTCACAACTTGAACGCGCATTTGATGACGTCTGTGGGAAACATTCTCGCGTCACGACCAGCGCAGTTAGAGCGTGCGATTTGGATCGAGAACATTTCGAAAATAGACGCA
>JBOFBL010000137.1:0-1050 GCA_051645545.1 Casimicrobium sp.
GTTCACACTTGTCAAGGTAGTCTTGCAGTGGCACGCGCCCAGCGAGCGTTCCGGTGCCAGCGCTGGCATCGTTTTGTGCGGCTTTGGTGACGGGGTTATCGTCGATGGTTAATCGCAAGTCTGCGGCGGTGACACGTCCCGGTGTTTCAGCCAGTGCAATCGCGCGCTCGAGTACGTTTTCAAGTTCGCGCACGTTGCCGGGGAATGCGTAGCGACAAAGCGCATCGACCGCATCTGGATCGAGCACATCGCGCTCTTCACCAGTCAATCGCACGAGAATTTTGCGCGCAATCACTGGAATGTCGCTTGCGATTTCGCGCAGCGATGGCATCGATACTTGCAACACGTTCAGGCGATAGAAAAGATCCTGTCGGAATTTGCCCGCGTTGACGAGATCGTTTAAGTTTTTGTGCGTCGCACTCACGATGCGCACGTCGACATCTTCTTCGACACTCGCGCCCACTTTGCGAACTTTTCGCTCTTGAATTGCGCGCAGCAACTTCACTTGAAGAGTCAGCGGCAAATCTGCCACTTCATCCAAGAAGAGCGTGCCACCCGATGCCGATTGAAAGAAACCGTCGCGATCGGATTCGGCGCCAGTGAACGCGCCTTTGCGGTAGCCGAAAAATTCGCTTTCCATCAACGTCTCGGGAATCGCGCCGCAGTTGACAGCAATGAAGGGTTCGTTAGCGCGCGGACCGCTCTGATGCAGGATGCGCGCTGCGAGCTCTTTGCCAGTGCCGGATTCGCCGTGAATGTGTACGGGTGTTAGGGTCTTCGCAAGCCGCGCGAGCATCCCGCGCAATGCCACGACGTTCGCCGATTCGCCCACCAGTGGGCTGTCCCCAGGGCTTGCATTGCCGATTGCACTCGTCGGTTTGCTGACGGGTTTTTCAGGCACGCGAATCGCAGATTTCACCAGCGTGCGCAGCTGATCGAGCGACACCGGTTTAGCGAGGTAGTCGAATGCGCCGGCTTTAAGCGCTGCTACCGCGTTATCGGCATTGCCGAACGCGGTGATAACTGCGCATGGCAAATCGAGTCCCTTGG
>JBOFBL010000138.1:0-4344 GCA_051645545.1 Casimicrobium sp.
TGCGGATGCAGATTGTGCGTATTACGAATCATTTGAAAGAGCGATTTGTCTTGCGCAACGCCATCGATGATCCACGATGCGTTGAACACTTTGTGACGACAGTGCTCCGAATTCGCCTGCGCAAACATCAAGAGCTCGACATCGGTTGGATCACGTTGCAATTTGTCGAATGCAACCACGAGGTAATCGATTTCGTCCGCTGAGAGCGCGAGACCTAACTCCACGTTCGCTTTCTTCAACGATTCGGCGCTGCGCGAAATTTTCGCGAGCGGTTGCGCAGCGTGTGTCGCAAAAATTGCTTCGCTTGCATCGAGGACGTGTAGCACGTTCTCAGTCATACGATCATGACACGCCGCCTCAACCGCACGCTTGCCTTCGTCATTGAGCGCTTTTTCGCTCGTCACCGTAAACCAGATACCACGTTCGATGCGCTCCACTTTATCGAGTGCACAGTTCTTCGCGATGTCAGTGGCCTTCGACGACCAGGGCGAAATAGTGCCAAGGCGCGGGATCACAAGAAAGCTGTAGTCGTGCTTTTTTTTCTTTTCGCTGTTCTCGCCCGTTTCATCATCGGCGATTGGATCGTCACCGTACGCGAGCAGCGCTTCGAGTTTGTTGTGTTCCTCGCGGGTGAGCGCCTTCGAGAGCGACACGAAATGCCAGAACTCGGCGGCGATCGTTTCTACTGTCACATGCGACGCAATGAGCTGCGCGCGAAGTTTGTCTTGACGAAATTGCGAGAGCGCGACTGCGCCACGAAGGTGCAGTCGAAGGGAGGCGTCGGTCATGCGCGAGAGGGAATGATGCAAGGCAACGTGCGATCGCCGGTTTGGCGTGACGTCACCTGCGTGAGTGATAAAGCGAAATTGTAGAGGCTTACCTGCGATATCGAGGTGACGCAGTGGGCGAAATATGCCTTTCGCGAGTATTCAAATCGACCAGTAACTATTTTCTCTACCGTCCAATTTAAATGGAGCTTTATAGGTTAAATGAATTTAATTGATTAATATAAAAAATTACTTCTTGACCCAGTAAAAATTGACTATAAGCGTTTATGCCATAAACGATATTTGAGCCATAAAAAGAGCGCTCGCGATAAGAACGCAGTTCATTCAACGCGTTTTTACCTTGCGCTCGACGCCTTCATGGTCGTCGCGCTCGTTTTGCTTTTTTCTCTCCAGGCGCGTATTGAGCGCGTCGGTGTGAAGTCGCCAAGCGGCGCGCGAGGCATCGCGGCGAAGACGGCTGACGTAGTGACCGTTGAATAGTCGACGAAGGGTACGAAAAATCATGATCGTTAGGATGAGTAAGGCGATACTGCACGCCTGTTGGCGGGCAGCAAAATAAGTGAAGGATGTGGTCGTTTGCTTTAGAGAACGACCCAGTCGACGGTGTAACCACTCGGTCGACTAAACATGTCGGCGTGCAGAATGTTCGGCGCGGCATCAAGCGTGAATCCACGCTGCGGGATCGGCGCCTGGAACCACTTGCGATATACGCTGCGCAGTTTGCCGGACGTATAGAGCTTTGCCATTTCGCGCTCAATGAGTTTTTGCAATTCGGAATCGGACTTGCTGAACATGATCGCAAGCGGCTCCACCGACATGTTCGGTCCGACGACGGCAAGCTTTTCCTTCGATTGCGCTTTGAAGGCGTGCAACAGAATGTCGTCGGTAATGAACGCGTCTGCGCTCTTGTCTTCGACCATTTTCACGGCAACGGCGTTATTTTCGGCAACGAGGATATTGATACGCCCCTTGTAGCGCTCCGCAATCGTCGCACCCGTGGTTGATTTCACCACCACGAGCGTTTTTCCAACGAGATCGTCGAGCACATTCACACGCGCGCCGTCGCGCACGAGCAACCGCGCAGCGGCAAAAAAATGCGGCATGCTGAACGAGGCGAATTCACGACGCGCTTTCGTGTTGGTCGTATTGGCGCATTCGAGATCGATCTTGCCGTCATTAACGGCGTTGAAACGCTCGGCGCTGGTCACCGGGACGAATTTCGTCTGTACGCTGCGAAGTTTGAGTTCTTGCTTGATCGCATCGGTGAGCAAATCGCAAATTTCGATGCTGTAGCCTTGCGCAGATTTCCCGTCATCAGCGGTAAAAGAAAACGGCACCGCCGACGCGCGAAAACCGATGTTGATCGTTCCAGTTTGCCGGATACGATCAAGCGTTGCGCCCGCGAACGCGCTCGCGGAAAGCGCGACGGTCAGCGAGAAACAGAAGAAGCGAAACAGGGGTGTCATGACGAGGACTCTCAGGGTTGCGAGGGACACGATTTCGGCGAACGCTTTTGGCGAGCACCTGCTGACGACAAACGAATCTGCTGTGACTGATCGATGACCTATTTCCGGATTGCAATCGTTTGTATGACTTGCGATAAAGCATCAATGAAAATGAATTCTCTTGAATATCAGAACCGCTTTTGTGAGAATTTTATTGAAACAAAACCGATTTTGTAGAACATTTACTTTAGCTAAAACCGAATGTCGGTCTGTTGCAAACGTTTGTCGATCGCAGTTGAACAATTTATTAAATGATTAAATTAACTATAAATACACAACAACTAAATTATTAGGCAGTTATGCTGGTAAATGTTCCACTTGATAAATATATAAATGTCGCCTATCGCCCTATTAAATAAGGCATTCATACATTAATTTAATAGGTGAAAACACCGCTCATGAGGGTCAACGTGACCCCAGGAGGCGCCACCTATGCGGCGCGCTATGCGAACTGAAAAACAATGCGGCGGTTTTGCTTGCCTTTGTTTTCAACCTTGAGAATCTTCACGGCACCAATCTCACTCGTGTTTTTCACATGCGTGCCGCCGCAGGGTTGCAGATCGATGTTCTCGCCAATTTTCAAGACGCGTAGACGCCCGACACCGCACGGCGGCGCCACGCTCATCGTGCGCACAAGCTCCGGCCGTGCATCGAGTTCCTCATCGGTAAACCACACCGTTTCCACCGCATGGTTGCCGCGAATCAATTCATTGATACGAGCCTCGGTCGCGTCGCGATCGAACGGAGTGGTCTCGTTTGAAAGATCGAAATCGATACGCGCTTTCGTCGTATCGATTGCATTGCCTGTCGCGTAGACCCCCGGTAGCGCAGCGCACACCAAATGCAACATCGTGTGATAGCGCATGTGAAGGTAGCGACGCTCCCAATCGAGATCGACGGTAACAGCGTCACCGACGTTTGGTGCCATCGCATCAGCCTCGAGTACGTGCAAAACAACATCGCCCTCGCCTTCTACTTTACTCTTGCGCGAATCGACCACCGATGTCGATCGATTTGCAAACAAAAGCGTCGCGCGATCACCCGGTTGTCCGCCGCCTTCGGGATAGCAAATCGTGCGATCGAGGACGAGGGTACTCGCATTGCTGCCGTCGGGCAAGGTGTGCACACGCACATCGAGCACGCGCGCGTCGCATACGCGCATGTACGCGTCGTCGCGAAACATCGGCTGCGTCATGAATGGCTACTTCCAGCCCACCTTCGACATCGATTGCATGATGCCGGCACCAAACGATGCACCCAAGCGTCGCGTGAACTTATCAATCGCGCTTTCTTCGACGGTGTAGTCCACCAAGTCTTCCGCTTTGATGACGTCGCGCGCGACCGATTCAACCGAGCCGAGCGCGTCGATCAAACCGTTTTCGACAGCCTTGTTACCCGTCCAAATGAGCCCACTGAATAACCCCGGTGTATTGGCTTTCAAGCGATCGCCACGACCGTCTTTCACGGCTTTAATGAACTGCTGATGCACGTCACCAAGCATCGCTTCCAGGTGCGTTTTGTGTTCGGGCTTGAGCGGCGAGAGAGGATCGAGGAAGGCCTTGTTCTCACCAGCGGTAATCGTGCGGTTTTCGATGCCTAGTTTCTCGATTAACTTGTCGGCACCAATGCTTTGATAAATCACGCCGATCGAACCAACGAGGCTCGATCCATCCGCAAAAATTTTGTCGCCCGCCGCTGCAACGTAGTAACCGCCGGACGCGCAAAGCTCGTCGATCACAATGTAGAGCGGCTTCTCGGGATTGTCTTTGCGCAGTCGCTTGATTTCGTTGTAGATGCGCTGCGATTGAACGGGTGAACCACCCGGTGAATTGATTTGTAGCACGACGCCAACGCTATCGCTCGCCGTGAACGCTGCCTTTAACGCAGCGTTAATGTTCTCTGCGCTTGCCGTGCCTTTGTCGTCGATCACGCCGTCGAGCTTCACCAGCGCCGTGTGGCGACCGACCGCATCGCCCTTCGCACCGCCGCCGATAAGACCGAGCAAATACGCGAGCAGGATCGCCACCAAGGCGAACCACATAAATTTCCAG
>JBOFBL010000139.1:0-1513 GCA_051645545.1 Casimicrobium sp.
CTACACGATGAATCAGGCGCCACTCACGAAAGAGATTGTGATGCGATTGCGTCAATAACGCTGTAGGAGCGGCTCCGCCGCGATACGATGCTTCCACCGAGCAAGCGCTGATCGCGGCAGAGCCGCTCCTACAATTCAAATGATCGCGGCGAGCGCCGCTCCTACGGAAAGAACCATGTCAAACCATCCGATTCATACCGACAAAGCGCCTGCAGCACTCGGCCCTTACTCGCAAGCCATCAGCGCGAATTTCGCGTTCAAAGGTACGGTGCTTTTCTGCTCCGGCCAAATCGGACTCGATCCTGCAACGGGCAACATGCGCGACGGTTTCGAAGCGCAAGTCGATCAGGCGTTTTCGAATTTGAAAGCGGTCATCGAAGCAGCGGGCGGCAACTTCGGTGGCGTGGTGAAGCTCACGCTTTTCTTGACCGATCTTTCGAATTTCGCGACGGTGAACGCGAAGATGGAATCGCTATTCGCTAAGCCGTATCCCGCGCGCTCGACGGTGGGTGTTGCATCGTTGCCGAAGGGCGCGCTCTTCGAAGTGGAAGCAATTGTTACAGTTTGATATGCTTAAAAATTAGGCAGAATTATTCGAATGAACTCGAATCGAAGTTGCCCAATTTAATTGGTGCATTGTCGAATTTATCGTGGTTATCGAAAGTAAATAAAAAATCGCTCATCGCCCATTATTATTCGGCGATTAGCGGTAATGTTCGTTCTTATTTTCCGAACAGAAGTTTCGCGTTTTCGGGCACGTTGAAGGGCGTCCACGCGCCTTCGCGTTGCGCGAGACGATCAGCGATCACGTACCACGCCGCTGGGTTTGCGCCGATACCGAAGTGACTCGCAAATACTTCGACGTTTTCGATTTTTTTATTCTTTGTGGTCGGCGTTTGCAGGCTCGCTTGCCATGCGACCACGCCGTCGGATTTCGAATAGATACTCGTCGTGGGTACCGGTGGTGCTTCTGCGATTTGCAGTTGCATCACGGCATCGGGCACCGTTGCGCCCGAGAGCATTTCGTAGAGCCGCCACGCGTTGGTCGCACGTGGCGATTGCGCAAACGGCGTGCCGAGTGTGATCACTTGACGCACGAGCTTCGGGTGCGTTTTCGCAAGCTCGCGCGCGTAGATGCCGCCCAAACTCCAGCCGATTAACGAGAGCTGCGATCCAGCGTCGCGTTGCACCGCGACCAATTGTTCTTCGAGTCGCTCCAACACGCCGCCACCGGGGCCTTTGTTGCGGCCTTGATACCAGCCGTGCACGTGATAGCCCATGTCGCGCAAGAACGCGCGAAGCGGCTGCGTCGAAAGATCGGTTGCAGCGAGACCGGGGTAGACAATCACATGATGCGTCGTCGCCGATTTCGACTTCGGCCAGATGTTCATCATGCGAAGCATTGGCCACGCGGCAAGTGCGGTGGTCCACTCCCAGGGAGCGCGCGCTTCAAGCGCCATCAACATTGCGTTAGGTGGGCGCACCGACGTGCTGGGAGATCGCGCCTGCGCGC
>JBOFBL010000140.1:0-11669 GCA_051645545.1 Casimicrobium sp.
GATCGTTGTGTGAGAACAACTTGGGCGGCAAGGGCACCAACTTTTTCGTGTACTCATTGAGTGAAGTAGGCACGATCAGCGGACCCACGTTGAGCAATACGCCCATGCGGCCCGCGTCGTACAAACCCTTGAGAGGTAAGAGTTCGGGCGCGAGCGCCATCTGGCGAGCGTCGGGAAAACGATTGAACGGCAACACCGTATTCGCCAGCTTCGCTCGATCAATCGCGAGGCTGCCACGGATACGACTGTATTCTCTGTGGCTGATGTCGTCGTAGGGGATTACGGTGTTGCCATGGTCGTTACCGCCGTACAAGAACACGCAGACTAGGGCCTTGTAGCCGCCTGCTGACGTCTGAGCCGAAGCGTTTGATAAAGCGGCTAGGTTTAACGCCCAGGGTGCTGCTGCACCGACCATCGAAAGATAAGCGCTGCGACGCATGAATTCGCGGCGGCTTGCGGAGATTTTGTTTTTGCTCATGATGAAGATTCCTTTAGATTTGCACCAAATACTCAGGGGAGCACATCACTAGATGAATGCTGGCGTATACGCGATCAAGCTTGCCATCACGGTCGCTAGCTTTGATCGTGGCGACTGCCTTGGTGATGGTGCTCAAGGTCGCGGGGCTGAGGCTGTCAGCCGCCAGCAGCAAGGACATGCGTCGCACCAGGACATCCGGTTTGTCCGCAAACTTGATCTCGTCGTCGTAGTCGGCCTCACAGTCGTTGCGACCGTTCTCGATGAAACTCTGCGCGAAATTGCACCAGCCCACCATCGTGGTCTCGTTGTTGATCTGAAACTCGGGCGCGGTCAGATTCTCGGTGGCGAGCCCTGAATTGGGCGGCACATAACCAGGGCGGTAGAAATTAAAGACCGACGGCGAGCGAAACGGGCTTTGGCCCAGCAACTTTACCGGGTCCGAGAGGTTTCCCAGTTCCCAATCGTTGTCATCTGATTCGACGTTGAAGGTACGAGCCCACTGAATGAAGCGTTGCATCGGCGGGCGCAGCCGACCGCGAGTGATCTCGCTCGGTGAGGGTGGGCGGCGCGCTTCATCGTCCAGCAGCACGGCCCGAATAACGGCCTTCAGATCGCCGCGCGTGCGAGTAGGGTTGTGCGGGCTGTTGCCGTTGAAGGCTTCGGCTACGCGGCGTATATAGTCTGGCGAAGGGTTGCTGGTCACCAGCCGTTGGATCAACTGTCGCCCGATAAAGGGGCCTACGTTGGCGTGATCGAAAATCGCGCCCAGCGCTTGTGTCATCGCTTCTTGCCCGCTGGTGCCTGCGGGCACAGTAGTCTTCAAAAAGGTTTTGCTACCGCTATCGTGTTTCTTGGCGTCGAGAATCATCGGCTTGATGACATATTCGTGCGAATTGTCAATCTTGGGGCGGTCGTAGTCCCAGCCCGTGAACACTCTGGCCAAATTGGTGATCGTGTCCTGGTTATAGGCTTCTTTGACCACACCAGCTAGCGGCGTGCCATCGGTGTTCAGCTCAATCAAGCCGATTGAGAATAACTGAAGAATTTCGCGGGCGTAGTTTTCATCCGGTTCGCGGCCTTTGCCGTCTGCTTTTTGGTTACCGCGCATGTTCAGGTAATAGCCCATGCAAGGGGACAGGGTGATGTCCTCCAACAACTTTCGGTAGTTGCCAAATGCGTTTTCTTCCAGTAAATCGACATAGTGGGTGGTCATCGGGCCGCGCCAGCCCTCTTGCAAGCCTTCCAGGCTGACCACGAAGATTTCGCTCAGAGCCAACACGATACGTTGGCGCAAACTGTCGGGGGACGAGATGAGCTTGCGCCAAATGGTGTTTTCGATCCCGCTAAAGTTGGACCGATTGGATGTATTGACATACCCCTTTGCTTTCAGCCAGGCATAGTGGCCTTGCGTGCGCGGCTTTTGGAATTGATTCTCCAGCCACATCTCGTAACCCATTTTCTGTACGTTCGTGATTTCATCGTCGGTCGCTGCGAAAGCGGCTTGAGCAAGAAAACGCGAGGCTTGCGCGGGTGTTATGTTGGTAGCCGCACTGACCGTTGGTGCGGCGGATAACGCGGCTAGACCCGCGAGGCCAGCGCTGCGCTGCGGACTCACCGCATCGTTGGTCGGGAGGTGCGATGCCACATGGGTGGCAACGTCTGCAGGGCTGTCAAGTTCGGTGAAAGTCATCGTGGGCTCCTGTGCAGTGGGTGAAAAAGACGAGCGCTACAGTGCGCGCCTTGGTGTGCAATTTATGCAGCGCTACTTTCAGCCTCCTGTGACTAAGTTGACAGCGCGCTGACAACGAGACGATCGAATGTCAGTACGTTGTCAAGTTGTCGTCAACTTGTTTGTTATCGGCGTAGTGCGGCGCTCTCTATACTCCGCGCATGCGACTATTGCTTGTTGAAGACGACCCGGCGCTGGCCAACAGCACGACGCGTGCATTGCAATCGCAGGGATGGACGGTGGACTGGTCAACACGTGGCGAGCCCGTGCCCCAGTCGGTAACGCAAGACCACTACGACTTGGTAATCCTCGACATCGGATTGGCTGGCATTGACGGTTTTGAAACACTGCGCCGCATACGCGCTCAAGGCAGCACGACGCCGGTGCTGATGTTGACAGCGCGTGACGCAATTGAAGATCGAGTGCGCGGCTTGGAGGGCGGCGCTGACGATTACTTGGTTAAACCTTTTGCGTTGGCCGAATTGGTGGCTCGTGCGCGGGTACTGACACGACGAGCGCAAGCGCGAAACGACGATGCCTTGGTTTTGGGAAAGCTTCGCATGGATTTGTCGGCGCGCCGCGTATTTGTAGGTGAACAAGCATTGGAACTCTCAGCGCGCGAATGGTCGGTGCTGGAGTTTTTGTTGTCGCGTGTGGGTAAGGTGGTCGCCAAAGAACAGATCCTGCAATCCATTACCGGCTGGGACGATGCGTTGTCAGAAAACGCGATCGAGGTCTATGTCTCGCGCTTACGCGCAAAGCTTGAGCCCGCCGGTCTGCGCATTCGCACCGTGCGTGGTTTTGGTTATCTTTTGGAAGCGGCGGAAGGCACCGCGTGACTACGGGTTTAGCGACACATCCGAGTCTGCGACGCAATTTATTGTTGTGGCTTTTGTGGCCGCTATTGTTGATCGCGCCAGCCGTCGCGGGTTTGCAATACTTCTTGACGCTGCGGCCAGCCTTGCACGCGTTTGATCGCTCACTGGGCGCGACTGTGATTTCGATTGCCAACTTCGTGCGCATGAGCCCGGAAGGATTGCAATTTGATATGAGTGCGCAAACCGAGCGCTCAATCCGCACCGACCAGACCGATGCGATCTTCTACGTCGTCACTGGCCCAAAGAACGAATTGGTGGCTGGTGACCCACCGCTCGCCGAAACACCGATCACTCTGGCGGCGCAGGAATGGCGCTTTTACGACGCACATGTGTTTGATCAAGCCGTGCGCGTCGGCGCGCTGGGTGTAGCTTGCGGTGAGGCGGTGTGCCAAGTACGCGTGGCACAAACGCGCGGCGCACGAAACGCACTGCGCAACGATATGCTCATCGGCACCGCGTTGAGCCTGATGCTGCTAACTGCGGCACTTACGGTGGCTGCGCTCATTGCCACAGCACGTGGGCTGCGCCCCTTACGGCGTTTGAGCAAGCAACTGGGCTCGCGATCGTTGACTGATCTGCGCCACTTGACGGCGCGCGACGTGCCGCGTGAAGCGCTGCCCGTTGTGGATGCGGTGAACCGCTTGTTTGAACGCGTGCATGCGGGCTCAGACGCGCAGCAAGCTTTTTTGGCGGACGCTGCCCACCAGTTGCGCACGCCTCTGGCCACGTTAAAAACCGAGGCCGAGCTAGCTGTCATGCAGCAACATCCTCCGGAACTGTCAGCCACACTGGAGCGGATCAACGCAGCCGCTGGACGCGCGGCGAGGCTTGGCACGCAGCTGTTGAGTTTGGCACGAGCCGACGCGAGCGCAAGCAGCGCATTGCCTACGGAAATGGTGGACTTGAAGCTACTGGCCAGTGAAGCCGCTGAAGAATGGGTGCCACGTGCCCTGGCCGCAAATATTGACCTGGGTTTTGAGTTGCAGCCGGCGGTTGTAAATGGTCAAGTCTTTTTTCTGCAAGAGCTATTGGCCAACCTGATACACAACGCGCTCGCCTACGCGGGCTCGGGCGCGCATGCCACCGTTCGCACTTACACAACAGGCGGCGTGGCAACATTGGAAGTCGAAGACAACGGCCCCGGCATTTCGCGCGAAGACCGCCACCGCGTGTTGCAGCGTTTTCAACGCGGTGCGCAGAGCCAAGGACAAGGCAGCGGTCTCGGGCTGGCGATCGTCAACGACATCGTGCAAGCCCACGGCGCGCAGTTGCTGCTCAGCGAGGGCAGTCACGGCAAGGGCTTGCGAGTGCAGATAGCATTTGAGTCGGCGGCGAAAGCGTAGGCCGCTCCATGACACGAGCTTTTTCGCACACCATGACGCCCCCATTCTTGAACACTTTACGCGGCGAGGGTTTGTGGCGCAGTCATGGGCTTGGCTTGCTTGTCAGCCTCATGCTGATGGTGTGTGTATTTGGCCTGTTTTCTCCTCGAGATGCGGCCGCGCTCGAGGGCGATACGCTTGCGCCACCTGCACGTGTGGGTCAGTTGTCTTTGATATCGGGCAACGTTCGCATGCGTGTAGACCGTGCTTCATCTTGGGAGCAAGCCGCATTGAACACACCGATCACTACGGGCAGTGCGGTTGCCACCCAATTACCTGGACGCACAGAAGTACGCATAGGCAGTTCAGCCCTGCACCTCGGGCAAGAGTCGCAAGTGGTTTGGACCGAAGTCACTGACAACAGTTTGCACATTGAAATTGGTAGTGGTCTAGTCGCACTGCGCGTGCGCGCGCTGATACCGGGAGAACGTGTGCTCATCAGCATTAAGGGTGTAACTGTGCAGGTGCTAAAGCCCGGCGCATACCGTTTTAGTTATAAGCCAGAGATGGCGCGCTTGCGGGTTTGGGTGCTCGAAGGCCAGGCGCGCACGGCGCTCGGCCCACAAGAAATCACGCTGGATCAAGGCCGGCAGGTGCAGATCGACAGAAGCGTCACAACCCAGTTGCCATCCAGCGCCGCTGAAGATCACGAATCTTTTGATCAGTTTGTCGACGGGCGCGATCGGCGCAGCGAGAGCTCTCTGTCACTGATGCACGTGTCTCCCGAGACAACCGGCGTTGAAGCTCTAGACGGTCATGGCAATTGGCGCGATGAAGCTGGCCACGGTGCCGTCTGGTTTCCGAACAAGCTGCCGATAGACTGGGCGCCTTATCGCTTTGGTCGTTGGCGTTGGCTTGCGCCCTGGGGCTGGACCTGGATTGACAATGCACCCTGGGGATTTGCGCCGTTTCACTATGGTCGTTGGTTGTTTATCGGCGGGCGTTGGGCGTGGGTGCCCGGTCAGCTGGCCAAGCCAAACGCGACTTCGCGACCTGTGTATGCGCCTGCTCTGGTGGGGTTCTTCGGCGACCAGACCGGTGCCGTTTGGAGCTCTGCCGCGTCATCGACGCCCGTGGTGGGCTGGTATCCGCTTGCGCCTGGCGAAATCTATTGGCCCGCCTACAGCACGCAATTGGCCTACGTGCGTGCGCTCAACGCCGCGAGCGTAATCGACGTCGCTCAGATTCAGACACTGCCAGCAGCTGACGCCACTGGGTCACCGCATCGTTTTGCACGAACATCTTTTGCGGCGTCTGTCGTGCCTTACGCGGCGTTCAGCAGCATGCAAGAGGTAACTAGCAATCAAATCCTGTTGCCCCCACAAGCGCTCGCTCAGGCCCCGCTATCGGGGCGACGCTTGCCTCCGCCGCAACCAGCACGACGATGAGTCCATTGCGGTTGCCAACGCGCGCTTGCATGCGTGAGCGAAGCAATTTCATTGCACGATTGATCCAGTCACGCCGCTCGCATCCGCTGAGTTGCTACGCACAAGATTCAATAACGCCGCGCCGATTCACTTGATCGATGATCGTTGCCACGTGACGAATTTTTCTTGCTTCGAGGCCGCGCTGTTTGACTGGATGAATACAACTTTTTTGCCTAAATTTTGGGCTAATTTACTTATATAAATTTTTTACTACTTAGTCTATTTCATTGTGCATAGGTGCATTTTTTATTATTAGTTTATTTTCAGCTAAACGTCTTCTATCGCCCTGAATAATTGGCTGCTCTGGATTTTTGTTGTTAAACATTACTGAGCCTGATTTCCCAAGCGCGTTGCAAGAATCACGTCATTTATCAGAGACGACGACCCATGCACAGCGCAAATCTCCGCATCAACCACCGTTCTGCGGATAATGTTCGGATATTCATTCCAAACCTGTCGGGGCGATGAAACGCAGCACCAAGCGATGGTGCCGCAATCGTTTCATCCAATCACCAATCTTCACTTGAGCGATATCCAAAGCAACATCGCGGCATTTAGCGAAAGCGAGCTGCAACGCCAGGTACACATCGAGAAGTGGCGACTTCTCTACGAGCAATCGGCACACGGCATCTTCGGATCTCTGGTCGCGGGTATGTTGTGGGCGGGCATCGTTTGGCAGTTCCCTGCGGAAATCGATCACACAGCGCTCACCTATTGGTTGCTCGCACTCGTGGCGACTAGCGCGCTTCGTTTAATCACCTTTGTGCTCTATCGAAACGCAAAAGCGGAAGACGGCACAGTGCTGCGCTGGCAAACGCCTTACGTCGTCACGCTGGTGCTCGTGAGCCTCGTCTGGGGTGTGGGCACCTTGCTTGTGATTCCTATGCAATCGACGCTATTGGTGGTGACCACCTATGTGTTTTCGATTGGGCTTGCCGGTGCTGCGCTCGCCGCCTATGGCGTCTTCATCTGGATGGCGATCGTCTCGATTTGTATCTTGCTATTTCCGAGCGTTGTCATGCTCATGGTGCGCGGCGATATGCTGAGCTTGCTGCTCGCCATCGCGGGCTTGTGGTTTTTTATCGTTGCGATGCACGGTCTTACGATACACAACAAAGCAGTTGAGAAGAGCTTTCGCCTTGGACATGAGCTTCGCGAAGCCAATCGAATCGCAGAATTTCAAGCAAAAACCGATTCGCTCACCGGGCTTAAAAATCGCCGCGCGTTTACCGAAACAGCAGAAGCGATTCTTCCTCTCATGCGACGCGAGCAACAGGCGGTCAGCATGATGCTGATCGACGTCGATGGCTTTAAAGACGTGAACGACCAACACGGTCATGCTGTTGGCGACACAGCGCTCGTTCACATCGCACAGTTGATCGTGTCCAACCTTCGTCGCTCCGATTTGTGTGGGCGCTTGGGTGGTGACGAATTCGCCGTGCTCTTGCCGTACACCACGAGCGAAGCTGCGCAACGGGTCGCGGAAAAGCTCTGCAATGCGATTGCCTCGCATCCGGTGCCGCTCGGTGAGCGCGCGTTCGCGCTCACCCTCAGCATCGGTATCGCCACTGAAGACGGCGACATCGAAGCGCTGTTGCAAAGCGCAGATCAAGCGATGTACGAGGCAAAGCGGCTCGGTAAAAATCAATTTGCAGTCGCGGCGTAGCGAACCGTGCGCGCCCGCGCACGCCGCTATCATTTGAATCTGCACAAAAGAACAACACGAGTTTTGTCCGCCACCCACACCATGACTCCGACAGAGCGCCGCGCGAGCGGCTGGCTCGCCAGCATTTTCGCGCTGCGGATGCTTGGCCTTTTCTTAATCTTGCCGGTATTCGCAATTTACGGCAAAGATTTGCCCGGCGGACAAGAGGCATATTTGATCGGGCTTGCAATTTCGATTTACGGATTGACACAGGCGATCTTCCAAATTCCATTCGGCGCCGCGAGCGATCGTTTGGGGCGCAAGCCAGTGATCGTGTTTGGACTCATCGTGTTCGCGATCGGCAGTGTTGTCGCTGCGCTGTCGGATACGATCGCTGGCGTGATCGCTGGGCGTGCGATTCAAGGCGCCGGTGCTGTCAGTGCAGCGGTGAGCGCGTTCATCGCGGATTCCACGCGCGACGAAGTGCGCACCAAAGCGATGGCGATGGTCGGCGGCTCGATTGGGTTGACGTTTGCGCTTTCGCTGATTGCCGCGCCGCCACTGACCGCAACGATTGGTTTGTCGGGGCTCTTTTGGTTGACCGCAGTACTTGCGCTGCTCGGTGTCGTGGTCGTAGTTTGGTTCGTGCCACCGGCACCCGTGCATCCCGAAAAACCAGAGCCAATTGCGCATGGCGATGTGTTGTTCGATCCGCAACTCTTTCGATTGAACGTCGGCGTGTTCGTCTTGCATCTGTCGCAGACTGCGCTCTTCGTGGTGGTGCCAACACTCTTGGTTGAGCGCGGCGCGCTGCCTTCGCCGTCGCACTGGATGGTGTATTTGCCGGTGATCGTGCTCTCTTTCGCCGCGATGATCCCGCCGATGATCGCCGCGGAGCGCAAAGGAAAAATTCGCGTCGTGTTTCTCGCGGCGATTGCGCTGCTTACGGTCACGATGTTGCTCGCCCCAACGCTCTCCAATCAGGCGCTCACAGGGCTCGTTGTGTTCTTGATTTTGTTTTTCATCGCCTTCAATTTACTGGAGGCGATGCAGCCTTCGCTCGTGTCGCGGCTCGCGCCAGCGCGCGTGAAGGGCTTCGCGATGGGGGTGTACAACACGACGATGGCGCTTGGCCTGTTCGCCGGTGGAATCGTCGGCGGTACACTAGCAAAACGGTTCGGCAACGACACCGTGTTTTATGGGTGCGCCGCGCTAGCGGCGATTTGGTTCGTGGCGGCTTATTCGATGAAGCCGCCACCGGGACGAATCCCTACCCAGGGCGCAACTGCCGTGCGCTAAGGAATCGGCGAACACTTCTGGTTGAGATAGTTCGTAATGTCACTATCGCTTCGGAACGTGGCATTCGGCCGTGGCGCGCGAACACCGTCAACGAGCGCGCTGCCACTCAGCAATTTCAAATGCCGCCAGAGCAAAAGCCCATCGGTTAACGCATTGGTTCTCGTGTCTTCGTCAATATCGAGCGTGGCGATGATTGAGTCGAGGTAGCCCGCGATTTCGCCCGCA
The DNA here is from genome assembly GCA_051645545.1 of Casimicrobium sp. Classification (GTDB taxonomy): domain Bacteria; phylum Pseudomonadota; class Gammaproteobacteria; order Burkholderiales; family Casimicrobiaceae; genus Casimicrobium. The sequence continues at coordinate 9,064 of JBOFBL010000140.1, forward strand.
CCAACACGTTCCGACTCGCTCGCAAACGGTACATCTGCGATCAAAGCATCGTCGCGGAAACCCGCGAGATAGCGCATGACAAGTACGGCATCCGTATTGGCACTGCATGCTCCGTTTCCATCGATATCGAAGGCAACTAAAGGTGCCGCGGAGCGGGCTCGCATTGCAACGGTTGCACTACCTGCAGCGCTTGTGATCGACACGGTGGTACTCGAATTTCCGGCGGTGCCGGGGGCGTTGAAGAGATACGTCAGAGTGCAGCTCGCCCCTGCCGACAGCGTTGCCGGGCAACTACCGCCCGACAGGAACTGTGCGTTGGGTGGTGCGGCAACATTAAGTCCGCTTAGAGTTGCATTACCGGCATTTCGAACAGTGACCGATATCGTTGGCGAGGTATCGCCCACAGCGACACGCCCGAAATCAAGCTCAAGCGGCGTGACTTGCAACGATGGGCCGAACCCTGTGCCGTTACCCTTGAAAGTCAAATCGCTACTGCCGTAGGACTTCGTCACGCCAGACACTGTGAGACTGATCCCTGTTGAACCAGAGGCGGGGCCAATCGCGGTGGGGGTAAAGCCATAACTGAACACGCAGGACGTGCCCGTCGTAAGTACTTTTGGATTGCCTCCGCAACTCGTGCTGCCGCCAAAAAGCGCGCCCGCGCTACCGCCCGCTGCCGTAAATGAAACGCTCGCGTTAGTCACGTTGGCAACGACGATATCTTGCGCAGTAGCAGTGGAGCCCACAGCCACATCGCCAAAATCAAACTTGAGCGGCGACACCAGCAAAGGAAACACGCCGTTACCTTTGAATGTCAGATCAGTTGAGCCAAAGCTGCGCGTAACGGTGCCAACGGTAAGACCAATGCCGGTGCTACCACTCACTTCGCCCAGCGCAGATGGTACAAAACCATATTCGAAGAAGCAGCTTGCGCCTGCGGCCAGCACTTTTGGTGAACCGCCGCAAGAAGTTCCGCCAACGCCGGGACCACCATTGAACCTGGAGCCTGCGCTGCCGCCGCTGGCTGTAAAGCTGATCGATGAGGACGTTGTGTTGGTCACCAAAATGCGTTGTCCAGGCGAGCTTTGACCGATAGCAACGTTAGAGAAATCGAATCGTGTCGGCGACAACAGCAAGGGGAAAATGCCATTGCCCGCAAAACTCAACGGAAACGATCGCGACGCGCCACCGCCTGCGAGCGTTAGCGAAAAGCTGGTGCTCCCACTCGCTGCGCCAAGCGCCGTCGGCGTGAAACGGTATTCAAAAAAGCAGGTTGCGCCCGCGGCGAGTACCTTCGGGCTGCCGCCACAGTCGGTCGAGCCACCAAATTGACCCGCACTGCCACCGGCTGCGCTGAAACTCACGCTGCTCGCGCTCACATTCGTGACCACCGCCCGCAAGCCAGTGCTAGTCGTGCCAAGCGGTACGTCGCCGAAATCGAAACCCGTGAGCGCCACGGTCAGCGGGAATCTCGCAGCAGCGCTTGCAACGCCGTTCACTTTGAACGAAAACGAATAGTTTTGTGACAAACCGCCGGTCGCGATTGAAATCGAGGTGCTGCCCGTCGTAGTACCGCTCACCGCAGGCGTAACTTGATACTGAACAAAACACGAAGCGCCTGGCACGAGCACCTTGGGGCTCCCGCCGCAATCGGTCGAGCCGCCGAATGCGCCAGCAGCCCCACCAGCGATGGTGAAACTCACGTTACTGCTCGCTGTATTGGTAATCAACAGCTGCTGCGGAACGCTCGCTGCGCCAACCACCACATCGCCAAAGTCGATTGCACGCGACGCGACACGCAGCGGAAAAATACCGCTGCCTTCGAAGTTCATCAGGTAATTGAGCGTAACCCCGCCCGTGGTAGTCGACAGCGAAAAACTGGTGTTGCCCGTGAGTGGGCCTAGCGCATTAGGGGTGAATCGATACTCGACATAGCACGACGCACCCACTGCCAATACCTTCGGGCTGCCGCCACAGTCGGTCGCGCCTCCGAACCGACCAGCGGCACCACCAGCCAGCGTAAAACTCAGGGGGCTGTTCGTGATGTTCTCAATCGTTACTCGCTGCCCCGGGCTTGCGATGCCGACGGGGACGTCACCAAACAAAAACTTGGTTGCGGACACGCGCACTGGCGACACGCCAACACCTTTAAACGTGAAACCATATTGCCGGACTTGCGTGTCGAAGCTCACGATCACCGAGGTGCTACCGGTTGTCGCGCCGAGCGCGTTGGGGGTAAAGCGATACTCGATAAAGCAGGTTGCGCCAGCCGCCAGCACTTTAGGATTACCGCCACAATCCGTGGAGCCGCCGAAAAGACCCGCAGCGCCTCCTGCGATCGTGAAGCTTACCGACGCGCCCGAGACGTTTCTGAACAAAACGCGCTGACCTGGCGCAGCCGTGCCTACAGGCACATCGCCGAAATCGAAGTCGGTGGCAGAGACTGTAATTGGAAATGTAGGCGCACGACCCGCACCTTTTAGTTTCACGGTGGCCGAGCCCGCATTGCTCGTAATAACGCTCGTTGAGCTACCGGTTCCGCCCTCTGCAGGCGTGAAATCGTAGGTAATCGTGCAGCTTGCGGATGGCGCAAGCGTTGTGCAGGT
>JBOFBL010000141.1:0-2668 GCA_051645545.1 Casimicrobium sp.
GCCGAAACCGCGCGTTGCGATCTATTGATCAAAGTCCATCAGGGCACGCATTCGCGCGATGCGTTTACGAACAATCTCCACGAAGGTTTCTACTACGCAAACTGCACGAATGGACTCAAATTGCGCTGGAAGAGTTTGCTTGCGTTTGGCGCGCCGAGTTTCGCCGATGCCAAGTGTGCGCAGCAATCGCTCGCGACCGGTGTCGCATCGCCTTCCAATTCGCCGCTCGGGCGCGGAGTCCGCAGTATTCCCGACACTACGTGCTTAACGCCGACTGATCTGATCATGGCGGAAGTGTGGCAAGTCGATCACGCGGTTGAGTTGCCCAATGGATTGGGCGGCGTTGATTTCGGTCTGTACTTTCGAATCAGCAATGCAAGCCGCTACATCGACTTATCGAATCCGGCTTACAACATCGCGAGACCCTCTGACGCCTGCTACGACGCTGCAACCGCCTCCTACAACAGCCCCGATTGCATTGCGCTACGGCAGCAGGGTCGTGTTGCATGGAACGATCCGCGCTCGCCGTGGAAGGGAACATGGCGCGAGACGCAACTCAATCAACTTCTGGTGAACAACGATTCGGCGCGAACCGTGTGGTACACCGATGTCTTCGGCAATTCGCTCTCTGCAACGCGCGATCCTTCGCGCGGCTTAATCGTCGAGCAGTATCTCGGCGCGGGTTCGCGCGACACGATTAGTGGATCCGAAATCAAGGGCGATTACAGCTACCCCGGTGTGCGCGCGCCGAACTAAGGCGATTGAATGAACGCCTCGGTTTCAATCTGCGCGATTGCATTGGGCGGTAACGTGCCGACCAAAACCTTCTCGATGCCCACGAAACTGTTGCCCGCGATCATCACGTTGCCGCCGAGGGCCGTCGGGCCGCTGCCGAGATCGAACACGGTGCTTGCGTAGCTAAAGTGATTGCCGGTCGCTGAAAAACCCGCGTTGCGCCGAACGCTGCGCACATCGGTGTAGCCGTACATCGGTCGCGAGTTGAAAACCACACACTTCGGCCCGCCGATCATGTTGCCAACGAGCGAGAGGCCAAGTCCGCAGTAATCGATCCACACAGCCGGTTCATTATTCGCATCACCGAACCAGCAGCCAATAAACGTTGTTCCCTGCGCACCGACGCCGCGTCCGTCGGGCAAGCGATCGTGTGTGTACGCACCGGCGCGGCCGTTCTTCAGATACTCGAACGCGCACGATGAAACTAACCAGGATTCGCCTGCGTTTTTGATGGCGCATTCGGTGAGTACGATGAAGTTTGAGTTTTCGATATTGATGACATTTGAAAACGCCCCTTGCGAAAGTCCATTGTTACGCGTGTTTCCGGTGTAGAGCGGCAACACACCTCGCACAGCGACTTTTGCGTATTCGAAATTGCAATTGCGGATACTCACGCGAATCGTTGCGTTCAAAGCGACCAACACACCTGCGTTAAACGATTCGTTGTTGCCAGTGATCGTGCAGTTGTCGATCAACACATGCGTCGATTGTTTTCCCTCGGGTGCATCGAATGAAACGACGCGTCCGGTGAAGGCCGCGTTAATTGGCGTGATGAACAAGTTCGACATCTGAAAACCACGACAATTGTTCGCGTCAAGAAACGGCTCGGCGGTGCCTGCGTATTCGAGCGTGGTGGCGTAGTAAGTGCCAGTGGTCGGTTTCGATGCACTCGTGCCTTGCAGGATCACGCCTTTGGCATCGACCGCGTTCAAAGTGCCGTTGCAACGGTAGCGTCCGAGCGGAAAGAAGACGGTGCCGCCCGTTAGCTTCGCTGCGTTGATCGCCGCTTGAATGGCCGCAGTGTCATCGTTCGCGCCGTCGCCTTTTGCGCCATAGGTTTTCACGTCGTAATACGTGCCTGCGGCTGCGCCGAGTGCTTGCGCGCTGCCCGCGCTCATCGCCGCGCCTGCACCCGCGAGCGCGGCCATCGAAAACATGCCCAGCGCGTTGCGTCGTGCATGCAAATTCGATGCACTTTCTCGCCTCTCGCGCAGGCTTGCGTGACGCGCTTCGTGCGGTTCCGTTAACGAAGTGTTTTGTGCCGTATTCGCAATCTTCGATGCTTGCTTTTTCATAGGTAAACTCCCTGATTATTTGACATCCAACACAGTTTCTTATCGCCCAATTTAATTGGGGCGTAAAGCATGAATAAATAGTTTTCGATTATTAGCATAATTTTCGCTATCGCCCAATTAAATTGGGCGATAGCCGTATGAGCTAATCACTGTATTTAGTCGTGTCATCGAGCTCGTTAGAACCCGAGTTCAATGAACTCGATGCCGCTGATCTTCGCGTTTTTGTCGCGTGAATTCGCGGCGGCTTCGAATCGGAAATCGATGTTGCCCATGCCATCCGAATAGAGTTCGAATTCCTTCACGATCGCTTTGTTTGCGCCACCGGCTTCTTTGAAGATGTCGAAGTTGGTGAGCAGTGCGCGCTCGGGCATGCGTTGCGTGCTCGCGTAGACGTTGAACACTCGCGTGCCCGCGCCGTTGTTGACGCCACCTTTGCCATCAACTCCCCACCACACTTCGGCGAAGTGAAGTCGCACGAGATAGCGACGACCTTCGGCGAGTACGAGCGGTCGATAGGTGAAGTTGTTGCCGAAACGCTCGGAGCGATACACCGCTTCGGGCGCAGGCTGAACGACGCC
>JBOFBL010000142.1:0-3649 GCA_051645545.1 Casimicrobium sp.
CCGCGCTTCAATTCGCAAGCGAGAACAACGATCTGGTCACGCTACTTTCAAGTGCGGGCCCATTCACTGTGTTCGCTCCTACCAACGCTGCGTTCGACGCACTCGCAAAAGAACTGACTGGCAACGCAAACGCAGTGGCTGTCGATATTCTCGTACCAGCAAACAAAGCGCTCGTGCGCAGCGTGCTTCAGTACCACGTCCTCACCTTGCGCGTGCTCAAAGCCGACATCGTGCCGAACACGCCGATTCAAACTGCACTCGCGCTTAAGACCTTCACCATTCAAGCGCCTGCAAGCGGTGTCACGATCACTGACGGTCGCAATCGTGTTGCAAACATCACAGCAACCGACATTCTGAACACCAACGGCGTGATTCATGTGATCGACAAAGTGATTCTGCCGCAGCAGTAAATCCCAGCAAATAGTCACACGCCGCGCGGCGATTCTCCTCGTCGCGCGGCGCCACAACAGGATTAACGTGTTTCTAAAATCGCTTAGGTTAGTCGGTTTTTTCACTGTTATCTGCACGGCGGTTTTGGCGAATGCATCAATGATTGATTCGAACGAACCGTCCATCGTCGCGGCAACAAACCGACTTGTGACGAACGCGCAAAGCGAGCGCGAGCGTGCGGTTCGCATTCATGATTTTGTGCGCGATGAAATCAAGTTTGGTTGGGCAAACGGTTTCTACGATCAACGCGCAAGCGAAGTGCTCAACGTACGGATTGGTTACTGCAACACCAAGTCCACATTGTTCGTTGCGATGCTTCGCGCGGCAGGAATAGAAGCTCGCCAACGGTTCATGAACATCGACGCGGCAATCGTGCGTGACTTTCTTGATCCAGGCACAAGCTACGTCGATCACTCGTATACAGAAGTAAAAATTGAGGGGCGCTGGCTCAGCGTCGATAGCTATGTTGTGGATCGCCCGCTCGCAAATGCGGCGCGAGCCCGTTTGCAACGCGAAGCAAAAATTGTTGGCTACGGTGTTCATCGAAACGGCACAACCGACTGGGACGGCACAAAAGACGCCTTCTCGCAATTTGTGAACGACGGTACTTATCCGAACTTAACGACGAAAGACTTCGGCGTGTATGCCGATGTGAATGCGTTCTACGCTTCGGGCAATGGCGTCAATACGCAACCTTGGGTCATACGGCAATTGATCGGCGTGTTCAGTCGAAGCGCCAATCGAAGGATTGCGAACTTACGACGCGGCTAATCGCAGCTGCACGTCAACACCGTCGACGAATCTGGTATCGAATGCGCGCGACGCGCCGCCCCATAAAATGGCGGTTCTATGAGCAAAATACTTCTCTCTCTTCCCAAAGGCGAACGCGTCGGCATCGCCTTCTCCGGCGGCTTAGACACGTCTGCGGCGATTGCCTGGATGCGGCACAAAGGCGCAATCCCCTACGCATACACGGCAAACCTCGCACAACCCGATGAATCGGATTACGACGATATTCCTCGCCGCGCCAAGATTTATGGGGCAGAAGGCGCGAGGCTCATTGATTGTCGCGATGCGCTCGTACACGAAGGCTTGATCGCCTTGCAATGCGGCGCGTTTCACATTTCATCCGGCGGTCGCATGTACTTCAACACGACCCCACTGGGTCGCGCGGTCACCGGCACGGTGCTCGTGAAAGCGATGCAGGAAGACAACGTGAACGTATGGGGCGACGGCTCGACCTACAAAGGCAACGACATCGAGCGCTTCTATCGTTACGGTCTGCTTGCGAATCCAAGTTTGCGCATCTACAAACCGTGGCTTGATCGCGATTTCGTGAGTGAATTGGGTGGTCGCAAAGAGATGAGCGAATGGCTCGTTGCGAATGGTTTTCCATACAAGATGAGCACGGAAAAAGCGTACTCCACCGATTCGAATTTATGGGGCGCAACGCACGAAGCTAAAGAGCTCGAGTTCTTGAACAAAGGCTTGCGCATCGTGAACCCGATCATGTGCGTGAAGCACTGGGATCAAAGCGTTGAGATCAAATCGGAAGAAGTGACGATTCGTTTCGAAGAAGGTTTTCCGGTGGCGATCAACGGCAAAACATTCGCGAGCCCGCTCGCGCTCGCGCTCGAAGCGAACGTGATCGGCGGACGCCATGGTCTCGGCATTTCCGATCAAATCGAAAACCGCATCATCGAAGCAAAGAGCCGCGGCATTTACGAAGCACCGGGCATGGCGCTGCTCTTCATCGCCTACGAGCGCCTGATCTCCGCGATTCATAACGAAGGCACGATCGATAACTACCGCACACTCGGTCGCAAACTCGGACGTCAACTCTACGAAGGTCGCTGGTTCGATCCGCAGAGTTTGATGTTGCGCGACACGTTGCAGAAATGGGTCGGTCGCGCGGTCACAGGTGAAGTCACACTCGAACTACGTCGCGGCGACGACTACACCATCCTCGATACGCAAGGCCCGAACCTCACCTATCACCCCGAGCGCCTCTCGATGGAACGCGTTGAAGCCGAAGCTTTTTCGCCGCTTGATCGCATTGGACAATTGCAAATGCGCAATCTTGATATTGCGGATTCGCGGGAGAAGTTGGGCGTTTATGCGAAGACAGGGGCGCTCTCTGACTCGAAGGGTGTGGCGGGGTTGTTGGAGTAATGCGAGCGGCTGCTGAGCCACCTTCAAAAGAGTTTTGGGTGTGGCGCCTCTTCGGGCTGAACGACACCGCAGTCAAACGCTGGGGCAAATTGTCCGCTTGGTTTTGCGTTGCCTGCGGAATCGGGTTCGTGCTCGCGTCCCTCGTCGCTGCGATTGTTATGCATGGTGAAACTTGGGAAAAGCGACATGCAACTTTAGCTAAATCGCGCGAACGTTTGCATCAATTAGAGATGCAGGAGCTCGCAAACTTGAAAACCTGTGTTGAGCTGAATAAATCTGCTGAGGAGCGAAAAGCGAACTGCAAGCAACCTAGCGGCGTGGGCCTTGGAGTGATAGCTTTTGACATTCTGATTGATGGGCAGAAACTTTTTTCGTGGGTTGCGCCGCTAACGTGCTTTCTGTTCGGGATGGGCGCATTTACAAGCGGATTAACGCTATTACGTTTACACAAAGTCGTCGTTGAACGTGATGCAGTGAGGTAGGCCGAGATGAAATCCCAGTATTTCCGCGTCTCCACCTGCGTTGCTGGGACTCCATCCCTGCCTAGACTTCGCACGTGATTTCTCGACCGCATGTTGCATGCTGCGACTCTGCCCCTCGAATTCGCCTATGAACGTCAACAACGTCATCCGCATCGCAGCCGGTGCTTTCCTTGTCGCGTCCGCTCTCGGTGCTGGCTTACTTGCGCGTTCCCCGTGGATCATCTTGCCGCTCGGGTTAGTCTTTACCGTGGCAATGATGCTCGGGCGAAGCGCAGGCTGGAAACGCGCGCTGAAAACGCATTCTGCAGTTCGCATTGCATCTGAAGCGCTCGCGACGCTCGCCGTTCAACTCGTCCTCGTCTCGGTTTTCTATCTGATCGGGCGCGGCGTTGCGGCACTGATCGGGCGCGAAGGCGTTTCGTTTGGAGATTGGGATTGGATGTACCTAGCCATCGTTGCAGCGATCGGCATCGGGCTAGGCGCGATCGTGGTGCGTCGCGAAAACAACGGTCGTCAAGCTCCGACGTTCATGGAAAGCGACTCAA
>JBOFBL010000143.1:0-1457 GCA_051645545.1 Casimicrobium sp.
CAATCTGTTTTTCTTGCGCTGCGAGTTTATTCATGCGGATCACTTCGGGGTCGGTCGCGTCTGCTTGTTTGTCGGCTAGTTCGCATGCAATTTTTAGTGCTGATTGTGCTTTGCTGGCGAATCCGCGCAGATTTATTCCGTACGCTGCGGCAAGCGCTGTGGTGATAGCTCCAACAACGGTTCCGATTGCCGCCCAATTAAAATTCGATGGCGCCTTATCGCTTACGGGATAAATCGGGGTCAGTTCCCCCGTAGGCGAGATATGTCCGACTGGTGTAACGGGCAACGCGATAGGTAGCCCCGTGTCGTCGAACTGAGGGCGAACGGTGACTGGAATACAGGCCGCGAGAGCAAGGACCAGAAAGAGGAGGGCATAGAGATGGTATTTCATAGCCCACTTATTCGCGAAATATCGCAGAGGTTTCGTCGCCGCGTGGATCTGTGCGCTGGCGCTTGCGCTCTAGTGCTTGGGGAGGAGTCGGGAGAGGAGGGAGAGCCGTAGAGCTGTCGCCCTCGTCGCCGTTGTTGCTGTTGTTACTATATTTTCTCAACATTTTGATCGCTTTAATGCACAAATCGCGAGTGGCTTCCAGTGCGTTCGTCGAACGGTCCAGGGTATCCGCCACGCGGGCTGACACTTCGACCATCGCCTTCTCCCTTTCCAGCGCACGCGCATTGGTTTTTGACTGCATGTCCATGAGTGTTTGACCCATAAGATCGAGTCGCTTGGTGCTCTCTTTATCTCGCTCCTCGCAGCGTTTCGCTGAAGAGGCGTTGACTTTCCAGAGGGCTGCGCACGCCAGTAGCGTGGCGTAAACAAGCAGCTCTTCCATGCTTTTCGGAATAAAGTCCACGGCTCAGCTCTCTGCTTTTTGTTCTGGTTTTTGGATCTCGGCCATCACCGCTTGCGCTTTTTCAATAAATAGTTTTTTATTTATTGGGCGCATCGTGTCGGCGTACTCGCCTAATGCTTCGGCTATAAATTGAATTGCTTCTTGGCGTGTCATGGTTGTGCGCTTTCTTTTTCTGTGATTGCATCGTCGAATAGTTGAGCCATAGCCTGCATATATTGTGATGGAGTCATTGTTGGCGACAGCTTCGCCACGTACGTAGCCCATGCCTGAGTAGCGGCCAAAGCTGAGAATTGTCCGGAATAAGCCGCGCCTAAATTGGTGGTTACGGTGTCGCTGCCTCCGAGATTTATGACGCGCTCACGAAGTATTTCAACGGTTGGTTGCCCGCCTAATGGCGTGCGGATAACCACGCAATGCGTGCGCCGTTCTGGTGTGGTTGTTTTTTGAGCTTCTTGGATGGCCATATGTTTCCTTATGCCGCAACTGCTTTTATTACGGCGAACGAAAGAACGACCGCTTCGGCCAGCGCGCCTAGCGTGTGGTTTCGTAGGGAAATTACACATGATCCAGCAGATACGGATTCGACGTGAGTGTCATAAGAGT
>JBOFBL010000144.1:0-7822 GCA_051645545.1 Casimicrobium sp.
CGGGCGCACAAGGCGCGCCAACACACCCCGGCGGCGTGATCGATCTCGATCGCAGTTCCATGGGCGGCGATCTGCGCATCAACCATGCAATGAAAATCGCGAATGGTCGCCTGCAATTCACGCTGGGCCTGTCGCGCGACGAACAAGATGAAGCGCGCAAAGGTTTTCAGAATTTCACTGGCACGGGTGCCGCACAAGTGCTGGGCGTCGCTGGCGCGTTGCGGCGCGACGAAGACAACAAGCTCATCGCCAACGATCTCTTCGCGCAAGCCGATTGGCAAAGCGATGTTGCCAACGCATTCGTCGGCGTTCGTCATTCGAAAATCACGATGCGATCAAGCGATCGCTACATCGTTACTGGCAATCCCGACGACAGCGGGCAACTCAAATTCGATGCGACCACACCCGTGATTGGCGCGTCGTTCAAGTTTTCTCCTGCGCTGCGTGTGTATGCGAGCGCGGGGCGCGGCTTCGAAACACCGACGTTCAACGAAGCGGCCTATCGCGCAGGCGGTCAAACCGGACTCAACTTCGATCTTAAATCCGCGACCAGCAAGAACGCAGAACTCGGCGTGAAATGGCGAAACGGCCAGGGCGCAACGGCAACGCTCGCCGCATTCCGCTCGGAGACGAACAACGAAATCGCGCCACTCACCAACAGCGCAGGTCGCAGTGTGTTTCGCAACGTCGGGCGCACCTTGCGCGAAGGCCTCGAAGCCACATTTGCGATGCCGATCACCGAACGCATCGATGTCTACGCGAGTGCGAACCTGATCGATGCGAACTATCGCGACGCATTTCTTGCTTGCGGCGCGCCGCCTTGCACAACGCCGAACATCGCAGTCGCCGCAGGCGCTGTGATACCCGGCGTGCCGAAACAACAAGTGTTTCTCGAATTGCGCGCACGACCGTTTGCCAACGTAACAACCTCACTCGAATTTCAGCATCAAGGCAAAGTGTTCGCCAACGACACCAACACCGAATTCGCAAAAGCTGCAACGCTCGTCAATCTCGCCGCGACCTATGCGTTGACGACCTCAATGATCGATTGGAAATTCGCTGCTCGTGTTGACAACGTCAGCAATCGTCGCGACGCAGCGACGGTGATCGTTAACGAAGCCAACGGTCGTTTCTTCGAACCGCGTCCGCCGAGAACGTGGATGTTCTCCGTCGAAGGCCGCTGGAAATAGCACGTAAACTAAATAGTAACTACGATTCGTATCGCCCAATTGAATTGGGCGGCTAAGCGTAAATTATTTATCTTCGAATACCAATTGAATCTGCATTCTCGCCCACATTAATTGGGCGGTTAATGAAAACGTTGGTTTGTTCTACTACGAACGTTTCCAGCAATGCGCAAGACGCTATGCTTCGGCCACGATGATTGGTTTCGACACGATTGCAGCAACGCCCAGCCCCCGCGAAACCGATGCCGCACTCGTCGCGCGCTGCGTCGCTGGCGACGGCCCAGCGTGGGATGTGTTGGTGCGTCGCTATCAACGATTGGTTTACGCAATTGTGATGCGCATGCAGTTCGATGAACATGTCGCTGCCGATGTGTTCCAAACGGTGTTCACGCGGCTCATCGATCACCTGCCGCGACTCACCGAGCCCGATCGCCTGCAAGCCTGGATCGTCACCACCGCGAAGCGCGAATCGCTGCTCTATCGCAAACGCGCACTGCGCAATGTGTCGCTCACTCCGGAATCCGACGACGAAGAAACGCACGACATCGAAGACGACGCTTGGTTACCCGATCAAGCGCTCGAAAATCTGCAAATGCAAAACATCGTGCGCAACGCCATGGTCGAAATCGACGCGCGTTGCCGCGAACTGCTTTCTTTGCTCTACTCAGAGGACGACAAAACCGCGTACGACGAAGTTGCCGAACAACTGGGCATGCCGATCGGCAGTATCGGCCCCACGCGTGCGCGCTGCCTCGAAAAACTGCGCAAATTGGTGGATCGCTAAGGTGAATACTCGACCGTGTATTTTTTGCCGAACCTCGTGCTCTGTCTGGCCATCGAAGGGTCACGATAGAAAATCATGAAACCAATCTCCGAACTAAGCGACGAAGAATTCCTTGCCCTCGCCCGCGAATCGGCAACGCTGCGCGACGCGCCGAATCAGTGGGTCAATGGCGCAGTCGGCCTGTGGGCGGCGCGTGAAAAAGCCGCTAATGGGCAAGCTGGCAACGTAATTTCGGAGATCGTCGAGCGCATTCGCGCGGTGCTCAGTGTGGATAGCTGGGCGCTGACGCCACTTGCCTCGGGCTTGCGCTCGATGCCTTCGCAAACGCGGCACCTCCTGTTTTCCGCGCAAGGTCGCGACGTCGATTTGCGCATCAATCCCTCGGCCAACGCGTTTGCGTTGTCGGGTCAAGTACTCGGCCCCGACGAATTCGGCGCAGTTGAAGTCGCAAAAGACGACGAACAATCCGTCGGTGCCCGCTCTGCCCGAATCGTCACCTTCGACGGATTCGGCGCCTTCACGCTCAACGATGTCGCCCCGGGTACGTACTACCTGACGCTGCGCATGCACCGCACCGTCATCGAACTGCCGCCGATTCGCGTGGGCGAGCGGGGGGCGAAGCACTAGCGTCGGTCGAGTGCGTGCAAAGTCGCCGCTTGTCCCGATCCCTCTCCGAGGTTAGTATGTAGCGAAGGTCAATCCTGCGCCTTAACTACCTTCAACATTTAGGAGATTGAAATGACACCATCGGAAAAAGACTTTCATTCGGCAGACGCTCAGAAATCGCCTTCGCGCGAATTGATTGAGCTCGAAGCAAGCGTTTTGGAGCTTGTGGCGGGTGGTAGTGGAACGCCTGTTGAAAAGAATCGTCTCTGGGCTGTTTGATGGTGCGCTCGAAGCACGAATAGAAAACGCATTAACTCGTTTTCCGAAAGCCCGCAGCGCCTTGCGCTCGCGGGCTTTTTGTTTTTTAGGCGAGAAGCAGACGAAGCCTAGCCGCTAGACTTAAACTAGCGATCTTGCAACGAAAGCTTGAGTCGCAGCGTAGCGTTGCGCTCAACCCGCTTCCCGCCAATGTCGGTTTCCACGTCACACGCCGAATGGGCAAAAGCCCTCGCGGAACAGCTCATCGCATCGGGCGAACCGCCACCCGAAAACCTTGACGACCAGCAACGGCTCGCGCTTGCGTGGGCATTCAAAGATCGTGCGTACGCTTCATGGAGTAGTGCGCCGAGCGAGGTCGCTGCCGCTTCAATTGCGTTAAAAACCCTTCAGGCACACTCAAATTTTGAGCTTGACTCGAGAATCGAGACGCGAGAGATTAACGCGGTCGCCTATTGGGTAAGCGGGCTTGCCGAACTCGTGCGCGGTGGAATGACGAACGCGATCGCTTCTTTGGACAATGCGAACGAAACGTTCCAAAGCCTCGGATACACCGCTAGTGCGGCGCACACACAAGTATCAAAGGTCATGGCGCTTGCGATTTTAGGAAGACACAAAGAAGCGCTGGAAGTCGGGCTACAAGCAAAAGAAGTTTTACTTGCAAATGGAGAGCCTCAGGCAGCAGCGGGCGTGAGCCTAAACCTTGCAAATCTCTTCGACCAAGCGGGAGACTTTGATCAAGCCGTCAAGACTTACACAGAAGCAAAGCAAATATTCGAACAATTGGGCGACGTAGATCGAATCATCGCCGCAACTGTAGGACTTGCCGACGCTCATGTCTCACTAGGTAACCACGACTTGGCGCTATCGCTTTACGATAACGCTAGACACATAGCCGCGCTGCATGGGTTCGACGTGGCGAGCGCGGTGGTGCTTGAATCCGTCGCAGCGATACATCTCGCACGAGGCGAGTACAGCGCGGCGCTTGATCTACTTCAACAAGCAATTGAGCGATTCCGTGCGCTTTCGATGCCACAAAACATGGCGATGGCGGAGCGCCAACTTGGCAGCGTTTATCTTGAAACGCGACTTCAAGACGAGGCACTACAACTTTTTCGAACCGCGGTGAATCGTTTCCGAACGCTTGAAATGCCAATGGAGGAGGCTTGGGCCGAAATCGAACGTGCTAGAGCGCTTACTCTGGCTGGTTATCACAATGATGAGGTGCAATCTGCTTTAGATCGCGCTACGCACCTGTTCGCCCAGGGAAGCATGAAAATCGGCGAAGCAGGCGCAATACTCGCTCTCGCAGAGTATTGGATAACAAGAGGCAATGCCGAACGCGGGAGAGCTTTAGCGCAATCGGCCGCAGCTATTTATGCCGAAAAGAATATGCAAGCCAACCATTTACGCGCGTGCGTGGTTGAGGCGAATTCAAACCTTTCGCTCAAACAAACAGCCATCGCAAGCAAAGCGTTCGCAGAGGCACTAGACGAAGCGCAGCGCCTTCAGCTTCGACATTTGGAGGTGAGATGTAGGATTGGCCTAGGCCTCTGCGCAATCGATGAAGACGATATGAAACATGCGCGAACGTGGTTCGAATCCGCAGTGACGCTGTTTGAGGAGCTTCGAGCCGCGCTACCTGGTGACGACTTTCGCGAAGCCTTTATGGCCGATCACTTGCGCCCATACGAAGAGTTGTTGCGAATAGATCTCGTCGCTTACGCGCGAGACGCTCGTGAGCAAAACGCAAAATCTGTGTTTAAGAGGCTAGAGAGAATTCGTGCGCGAACTTTGAACGAACGATTAGGCGTTCAACAAGAATCTCGTACGTCGAGCGTCAAAACAAAAGAAGAACATCGGCTTCGTACGCGCCTTAACTGGATTTACAGGCAGTCGCAGAAACTAATCGAAGATGGCGAAACCGCGAGTCATTTTGATATTGAATCGAAGGAAATCGAGCTTCAACTGCTCGAAAATGCACGAAGAAAACGAGTAATTGCCGGTGGCCTGGGCGCTGATTTAGTCGGAGTATTCGATCCGCAGGCGGTGCAAAACAAATTGGAAACAGGCGACGCGCTTATTGAGTATGGCGTTTTGGACGACGAATTGTTCGTGTGTGTGATTCGTCGCGACCGCGTTGAAGTAGTCCACCGCATGGCTTCTTGGTTGAACGTAGTCGACGCTATTCAACGCGTTCGATTTCAGATCGAAACCATGCACTACGGCACACAATCGCTTTCTTTGCATTCGAGTCGGCTTGCCGAGAGACTAACTATTGCGATGAAACAACTTAGTGGTCTCGTGTGGGCACCGCTCGCGCATGCGCTCGGCGGTTGCAAACGAATTATTGTCGTCCCTCATGCAATACTTGGGACGCTACAGTTTGCTGCGCTTTTCGACGGCGAGATATTACTTGGAGATCAATTTGATATTGCGATTGCACCTAGCGCGCAAATCGCGCTACGCGGCATTGAGCGCCAACCGATTGGGATGAAACAAGTTGTTGCGGTCGGAGAAAGCTCCCGCTTACAACACGCAGACCTAGAAGCGAGAGAGATTGCGCATTTGTTTGATCAGAAGGAAATGCTGCTCAATTCCGAAGCGACGGTTGCAGCGTTTGTTGAGTCTAGTGCTCGCGCGGACGTTTTGCACGTTGCCTGCCACGCGCAATTTAGGTCTGACAATCCAGCTTTCTCAGCGCTCCATCTTGTCGATGCACCGTTTTCCGCACGCGACGCAGAATTCCTCACGTTGAGGCAAGGCATCGTAACGCTAAGCGCGTGTGAAACCGGGAGTTTCCAACAATCGCGTGGCGATGAAATGATAGGATTGGTTCGAGGTTTTCTGATCGCCGGCGCATCCCGAGTACTCGCAAGCCTTTGGCCGGTCGACGATGCGATTACTAGGGATTTCATGAAGTGTTTTTATGGCGAATTGATTCTAGGGAAGAACGCAGCGTCCGCGCTGCGCTCCGCGCAGTTCGCTGTCCGCAAGAAACACCTACACCCGTACTATTGGGGCGCGTTTACGTTGTACGCAGGCTGGTAAAGTTCGCCGCTTCAATAGATGGTTCGGGTCATGCGGACGATACGAAAGGCGAAAAAACACGTATTTTCTGCTTGTGTTGCGCCTCTGTAAGGCCATTTGCTTCGATAATCCTATGATGAAGACTCTCTGCAGGCTGAGCGCAATCGTGGCGGCATTCTTTTCCGCGATAGCAGCCACACATGTTTCTGCGACTGACCGCGTGGCCAACGAAGTACTCGTCAAGCTGCGCTCCTCGGCGAGTTTGGCGGTCTTGCAAGCGCCACCCTATTCGCTCACGAATCTGGGGCAATTCGGCTCAAGACCGATTTATCGGATGCGTGTGCCAGTGGGCAGCGATGTGGATGCAGTTGCCACGCAGTTGCTTGCACAAGCTAGCTCTCACGTTTTGCTTGCGGAACCGCATTACACGCATCAAACGCCAGAGGCGCGCAAGAGCAAGCTATGGGCAATCGGCGAACCCACTGCCTACACCGCCCAATGGGCGCCCTCCGCGATGCGTTTGCCGCTGGCGCACACGTATTCGCGTGGCGAGGGCGTAAAGGTCGCGGTGCTAGATACCGGCGTGGATACGACGCATCCAGCGCTTGCGGGGAAGTTGTTGCCAGGGTTTGATTTTGTAGATAACGATAGCGACCCGTCGGAGTCGGCGCAGGCGAATTTTGGCTATGGTCATGGCACCCATGTTGCTGCACTCGTTGCGCTCGTGGCACCGCAGGCGAAAATCGTTCCTTATCGGGTGCTCGATACGAACGGCGAGGGCAATGCGTGGGTGCTGGCTGAAGCGATTTTCAAGGCGCTTGATCCGGATGGCAATCCGGCGACCGACGATGGCGCGCATGTCATCAATTTGAGTTTGGGCACGACGTTTAAGAGCGAAGTGCTGGTTTCGATTGCGAAGCTCTTCAGTTGTGAAGGGCAAGACGATGCCGATCCGTTGCTTAATTTCGCCGATCCGGGGTATAACGCCGACAAACAACGCTGCGCGGAAAATGGTGGCGTGGTGCTGGTTGCAGCGGCGGGCAACGACGGCAGCAGTAGTGTGAAGGAATATCCGGCGGCGGTGAGCTCCTACGGCATGATTTCGGTCGGCGCGAGTGCGCAAAACAAGACGCTCGCGAGCTTCAGTAATTCGGGTTCGTGGGTGCAGGTGGCCGCGCCGGGCGAGGGAATCACCAGCGCCGTACCTGTCGGTGCCAACGCGCCGAGCGGCTACGCGACGTGGAGCGGCACGTCGATGGCGGCACCGCTCGTGGCGGGCACCGCTGCGCTGCTACGCAGTCAAAATTCGAATCTTTCAGCGAAAGACGTGGTGCGAAAAATCGAGCGCAACGGCACCGCGCTCACCGGCACCAACATCACGCAAGTCGATGCAGCGGCGGTCGTTGAAACCTGCCGCATGGATGTCGATGGCGATGGCGTCGTTCGCGCAACCACCGATGGCGTGATGATCACTCGCGCGATGCTTGGCATGACGCAAGGCGCGGTGATGAGCGCTGCTGCGCCGACTGCAACTCGCAAGAGCTGGGATGAAGTGCGCAGCTTCTTAGCCAATACGTGTGGGCTTTTATTGCCGTAGGCAAAACTAACGTCGTCGCAAAAAAACGCAACGACCACGTATCAAAACGACTCCCTCGTCCTCTGTGTGTTTCTCACCGGGGAAACTCAAGAAGGAGTCACAGATGAAAAATAGATTCACACATGCTGCGATTGCCGCTGTCGCGGCATCGCTCTTGTCGCTTGCGGCCAACGCCGGTGCGCCCGATCTCGAAATGGTCGAGTATTACCATCCGGAAACGCGTCATTACTTCATGACAGGAATTAAGGCCGAGCAACAAATGCTCGACGGCAATACCGTTGCGTTCAAACGAACCGGACGAAGCTTTGCTGCGTGGTCTGCAACAGCCGCGCGTCCTGCGGA
>JBOFBL010000145.1:0-16190 GCA_051645545.1 Casimicrobium sp.
CCGGCGCGCTATGCGACTGAAAATAGTTCATCGCAGCTTCCACGCCTGAATCGGCGAGCTTTACACCGCTCAACTTGAATCCCATCTCGCACGCGGCAAGCGCCGCGATCAATGTGAGATCGTTGCAATCGCCCAAATGCCCAATGCGAAACATGCGGCCTTTAATCTTGCCGAGACCGGTGCCGAGCGAACAATCGAAACGCTCGTAAATCGTTTGGCGAATTTGATCGGCATCGACACCTTGCGGCGTTACCACACCCGTGAGCACCGGCGAATACACATTTGGATCGGCGCACTGAATTGGCAAGCCCCACGCGTTCGCCGCGGCACGCACGCCAGCCGCCCAACGCTGATGCCGCGCAAAGACCGCATCAAGCCCCTGCTCCAGAATCATGTCGCAGGCTTCGGACAACCCGTAAAGCAAATTCGTGCTTGGCGTATAAGGGAAGTAACCGCTCTTGTTGAATTCGAGCATCTCGTCCCAAGCCCAAAATGCCTTCGGCAACGTCGACGTTTTCGAAGCTTCAATAGCGCGTGCCGAGAGCGCGTTGAAGCTAATGCCAGGTGGCAGCATCAAGCCCTTTTGCGAGCCGCTGATCGTGACGTCGACGCCCCATTCATCATGTCGATAGTCGGCAGACGCAAGCCCCGAAATCGTATCGACCATCAAAAGCGCCGGATGTTTCGCAGCGTTGATCGCGCGACGCACGGCGGCTATGTCACTCGTCACACCCGTCGATGTTTCGTTGTGAACCACGCACACAGCTTTGATGCGATGCGCTTTGTCTGCGATCAGACGCGATTCGATCAAACTCGCATCGACGCCGTGCCGCCACGAAAGCGGCAACCCAGTTGGCGCATCGACGCCAGGTTTCGCGACGAATTCGGTTTCAAGTTGCAGCTTGCTCGCCATCTTTTGCCAAAGTGTTGCGAACTGCCCGCTCTCGTACATCAGCACATGATCGCCCGGCGAGAGCACATTCGCGAGCGCCGCTTCCCACGCGCCCGTGCCCGAGGCCGGATAGATCACGACCGGTTGCTGCGTTTTGAAGATCTTCTTCAAATCGGCGAGCACTTTCTTCCCGAGCACCGCAAACTCCGGCCCACGATGATCGATCGTCGGCAAACTCATCGCGCGCAGGATGCGATCAGGTACCGGTGATGGTCCAGGAATTTGCAGGAAGTGGCGACCGGTGGGGTGGAAGTCCAAAGTGAGCATTGCAGCCTCGCTAGTTTAAATGCATTTTTGCATACAAAATTGTTTTTTCAAATCATATCACCTGTGAAAATAAACATTGACGTGTGACTTTTTTGCATACAAAATTGAACTATGAGCGCTGAAATCATCTCAATGCCACAAACAGCCCTGCATGAGCACGCCGCATTTCGTCTGCGCCGAATGCTCATTGAAGGAAAAATCGCTCCAGGCGCTAAATTGAACGAACGCGAGCTTTCATTGGGGCTAGCGGTGTCGCGCACACCGCTTAGAGAAGCGATCAAAATGCTGGCCGCTGAGGGCTTGGTGGAGTTGCTTCCAAACCGTGGCGCAATCGCCGTGCAACTCACCGAAAGCGATGTGACCAACACCTTCGAAGTGATGGCCGGCCTTGAAGCAATGTCGGGCGAGCTCGCAGCAACGCGCGTAACCGATGATGAACTCACTGAAATCAAAGCGATGCACTACGAAATGCTCGCGAGCTTCACACGGCGCGAATTGCCGAGCTATTACCGATTGAACGCAAAAATTCATGAGGCCATTAACGCGGCGGCAAAGAATCCGGTGCTCAAGCAAACATACGCACGCGTAAATGCAAGATTGCAAGCGCTACGTTTCCGATCGAATCAGGATGAGGCGAAATGGAAGCGCGCGGTAAAAGAACATGATCGGATGATTGAAGCGCTCGCCGCTCATGACGCGAAGGGATTGAGCGAAGTGCTGCGCGCGCATTTGCTCAACAAACGCGATGCGGTCTTAGAGCTCATGCGCGAGTCGATCGCGCAATCGATGAAAGCCTGAGCATGGGCGCCCCGCTCCCCATCGCTGCATTTGCACCGAATAGCAAGCTCGCGAACGATGTATCGATTGCGCTCGCAAAGCGCCTCGCGAGCGACACGCAAGGTGAAGTCAAGTTCTCGGCGGCCGATCGTGGGCGCTACGCGACCGATGCGTCGATCTATCAGGAGTTTCCGGTTGGCGTATTCATCCCGAAAACGATGGACGATGTCGCAGCCGCGCTTGCGATTTGCCGTGATTTGAAAGTACCCATCGTGCCGCGCGGCGGTGGCACGAGCCAATGCGGACAAACGGTTGGTGCGGGGCTTGTGATCGATTACTCGAAATGTTTGCGCAACGTCGTTTCGATTGACGTAACCGGGCGAATCGCAACGGTCGAGCCCGGCATCGTGCTCGATCATTTGAATGCGCAACTGAGACCACATGGTCTTTGGTATCCCGTTGATGTCTCAACGAGTGCACAAGCCACGCTCGGCGGCATGGCTGGCAACAATTCCTGTGGCTCGCGATCGATTGCTTACGGCAACATGGTGCACAACGTGCTCGGCGCGGAGGCTTGGCTTTCCGACGGCACGCTTGCAGCATTTGGCAGCGTCGCAGATGCAAGCGGTCGTGCACGCGAGATCGGCGATTTCGTTCGCTCGCTTGCCGATGAATTGCGCTATGAGATCGAAGCAAAATGGCCGAAGGTGATGCGCCGCGTTGCGGGCTACAACCTCGACATCTTCCACAATCAAAGCGAGAAGCCTTACACGAGCGACGGCTCTGTCAATCTCGCGCATTTGTTGATCGGCAGTGAAGGCACGCTCGCCTTGACCAAATCGCTGACCTTACGCTTGAGCGAATTGCCGCGCGCGAAAGTACTTGGTGTTGTGAACTTCCCGAGCTTTCGTCAGGCGATGGATGCGGCACAACACGTCGTGAAGCTCGCGCCAACTGCGGTCGAGCTCGTCGATCGTACGATGATCGAGTTGTCGCTTGCAAATCCCGCATTTGCGCCAACGATTCGCGCTGCACTCGTTGGCAAACCCGAGGCGATTTTGCTCGTGGAGTTCTCAGGCGCGAACAAAGAATCATTGCTGCCGAGACTGCGTGATCTAGTCGCACTGATGGGCGATCTCGGATTGCCCAATAGCGTTGTCGAAATGACCGAAGACGCGCCGCAAAAAAGTTTATGGGAAGTGCGCAAGGCGGGGCTCAACATCATGATGAGTCTCAAAGGCGACGGTAAACCCGTGAGTTTCATCGAAGATTGCGCGGTGCCGCTCGAACACCTTGCGGAGTACACCGACGCACTCACGCAAGTGTTTCGCAAACATGGTTCACGCGGCACGTGGTACGCGCATGCGAGCGTGGGCACCCTGCACGTGCGCCCGATTCTCGACATGCGGCGCGATGGCGCGGCGAAGATGCGCGCAATTGCCGAAGAAGCGAGTGAGCTCGTTCGCAAGTACAAAGGGGCGTTTTCCGGCGAACATGGCGACGGCTTGTGTCGCGGCGAATGGATCGCGTGGCAATTCGGCCCGAAGATCAACGAAGCCTTCGCGAAGATCAAGGCGCACATGGATCCGATCGGTTTGTTTTCGCCGAAGCGAATCGTCGATCCGCCGAAGATGGACGATGCCTCCCTTTTCCGCTTTCCTCCGTCGTACAAAGTGATTCCGATTAAGACCGCGCTTGATTGGTCGGCGTGGAATGTGCAAAACGATCCGGTAACTGAAGAAACGACCGCACCCGGTTCGGGCGGCGACCCAGCGCTCGGTTTCGCCAAAGCAGTCGAAATGTGCAACAACAACGGGCACTGCCGCAAGTTCGATGCGGGAACGATGTGCCCTAGCTACCGCGTCACGCGCGACGAGAGCGCCTCCACACGCGGTCGTGCGAACACGCTACGTCTCGCTGTTTCCGGGCAAATCGGCACCGATGGGATTGCCGATGAGACTGTGCAAGAAGCGCTTGATCTCTGCGTAAGTTGCAAAGGCTGCAAACGCGATTGCCCGACCGGTGTCGATATGGCGAAGATGAAGATCGAACATCTTCATCACTATCACGCGAAGCATGGTTGGTCGATCAAAGATCGACTGATTGCACGTTTGCCGGATTACGCACCGCTTGCATCGTCGATCGCGCCGTTGCTCAACATGCGCAACTGGTTCCCGGGGTTGCCGCAGCTCACGGAAAAGCTCCTCGGTTTCTCCGCGAAGCGATCGTTACCGAAATGGCGTCGTGATACGTTTTGGTCGCGTCACCGCGAAAGCACTATAGGTGATGCGAGCCGCGAAGTCGTGCTATTTGCGGACACGTTTAACGCGTACTTCGAACGCGAAAACCTCGATGCCGCGATTCTCGTACTCGAGGCGGCGGGATACAAAGTACATGTCGCTCGCGGCGAAAACAAACCACTTTGCTGCGGCAGAACGCATCTCGCCGTGGGTGACACGACTTTGGCCAAAGAGAAGATGCACGAATTGTTAGCTGCACTCGTTCCATTCGCGCAGCGCGGTGTTGCAATCGTCGGATTAGAGCCAAGTTGTCTTTTTACGTTGCGCGACGAAGCGCTCGCGATGGGCTTCGGCAAAGACGCAGAACTCATTGCGAAACACGCTGTGCTAGTCGATACGTTTCTCGCGCGTGAAAGCGATGCGAGACGACTCGATCAGTTGCGCTCGAAACTCAAAGAAGCGACACAACCGATCCTCGTCCACGGTCACTGTCATCAAAAAGCGTTTGATGAGGCTACATCGACGTTAAAGCTACTTTCGCTCATTCCAAACGCGAGCCCAACAATGATCGAGTCCTCCTGCTGCGGCATGGCGGGCTCGTTTGGCTACGATGCTTCGCACTACGACACGTCGATGGCGATGGCGGAGTTGTCGCTGCTACCGGCAGTACGTAAAGCCACTGATGCGTGCATCGTTGCCGACGGCACGAGCTGCCGTCATCAAATTCACGATGGTGTGCAGCGTGAAGCGATGCATGCGGTTCGGGTTTTGGCGGAGCATCTGCGTTGAAAAAACGCGTGGGCAACGAGTTGGCCACG
Organism: Casimicrobium sp.; assembly: GCA_051645545.1. GTDB lineage: Bacteria > Pseudomonadota > Gammaproteobacteria > Burkholderiales > Casimicrobiaceae > Casimicrobium. Next base: position 5,055 of record JBOFBL010000145.1, read on the forward strand.
CTACAGTCCGAAATGGAACATGCACGATCGGGAGCAAGCGCCTGGTGTGGGAGCGCGCTTGCGCGCGAACAGTGCCACGCTTGGGAAAGTGCTATTTCGCGCGCAAGCGCACTCCCACACTTCGCACGCTACGCTCCGTTGTTCTCTACGCTTCGATCAGTCCGCGCTTTTTAAGCATCGGTTCGACCGTCGCGTCGCGACCACGAAATGCACGATAGCCTTCCGCCGGTTCGATCGAATCGCCTGCGGAGTAAACATAGTCGTGCAAGCGTTTCGCAGTTTCCGCGTGGAACGGATTGCCCTGCTCTTTGAATGCGTTAAACGCGTCGGCGTCGAGCACTTCGGCCCACATATAGACGTAGTAGCCCGCCGCATACGATTCGCCCGAAAAGAGATGACGGAAGTGTGGCATCCGATGCCGCATCACGTTCATTTCAGGCATACCGATCCGCTTCAATTCATCGGATTCGAATTGTTCGAGATCAAAACCATCATAGCGATCGAGCGAATGCACCGCGAGATCGACAAGTGCGGACGAAACGTATTCCACCGTCTCGCACGCCTGATTGAAATTAGACGCCGCACGAATGCGCTCGACGAGCGACGCCGGAATCGGTTCGTTCGTTTGGTAGTGTCGCGCGTATTCGGCGAGTACCGACGGTTCGAGCGCCCAGTGTTCGTAGAGCTGCGACGGCAATTCGACGTAGTCCTGCAACACGTTCGTACCCGATAGTTTCTCGTAAGTGACGTTCGAAAGCAGACCGTGTAAGCCATGACCGAATTCGTGGAAGAGCGTGCGCACGTCATCGAAGGTGAGCAACGCTGGTTGGCCTTCGGGCGGTTTCGAGAAATTGTTGTGATTGCCAATGATGGGAATCACTTCACCGGTGGTCGCGTTACGCGTTTGCCAGCGGTAACCGCTCATCCACGCACCGCCCTGTTTAGTTGGGCGAGCAAAGTTATCTGATAGAAAAACGCCAATTAACTTTTCTGCCCGCCTTACCTCGAAAACTCGGACGTCTGGGTGATAAGTTTGTATACCAAATTTTTCTTCAAACGAAATGCCGAATAGCTTGTTCGCCACACCGAACATTGCGCGAATCATTGCGTTTAATTCGAAGTACGGTTTCACTTCAGCGTCATCCAAATCGAAGCGCGCTTTGCGAACTTTCTCCGCGTAAAAACGCCAGTCAGATTTAGCAACGGAGTCTTTCGCGCCGTGCGAGAGACGCATCGCTTCTAGCGCTTGGTAGTCTTGCTTGGCTTTCGCAACGGCAGGCAACCATGCTTTCTTCAAGAGCCCGTTCGCCGCTGCAGGAGTTTTTGCCATGCGATCAACGAGTGCGTAATCCGCAAAGGTCTCGTAGCCATGCAGCTTCGCTTGCTCGGCGCGTAGCTTCAGAATCTCGACCGCGAGCGTGCGGTTATCGCTCGCGCCCGCGTGAGCGCCGCGCGACATCCACGCATCGAACGCTTTCTCGCGCAAATCACGACGCTCGGAAAACGTAATGAACGGCATCACCGAAGAGCGCGATAAGGTGATCGCATAACCATCGGGTTTCTCACGCGCAATTGCTGCCGCGCGCGCCGCGTCGCGCTGCGATTGTGAAAGCCCCGCGAAATCTTCTTCGTTCTCAAGCCAGAGCGCCCAATCTGACTCGTCCTTCAATACGTTTTGCGAAAACTGTGTGGTGAGCTCGGCAAGCTTGGCAACGATCTGACCATACCGCTCGCGAGAGGCCGCAGCAATCTTCGCACCTTGGCGAACAAAATCGAAATGAATTCGATTGAGCAAGCGCAAATCTTCTCGCGCAAGCGTTGCCGCCTCAGGTGAATTTTTCACCGCGTCGATACGTGCGAATAGCGCAGCGTTCATGTAAATCGACGACTTATGCGATGCGATTTTCGGCACCAGCGCCATCTCGACTTTCTGCAACGCTTCGCTAGTTTCTGCAGCCGCGAGGTTGCTAAACAAATCAGCCAAACGCAAAAACAGCCATCCCGCGCGATCAAACGCAACGATGGTATTAGCGAAATTGGGTGTCGCCGTGTTTTCCGCAATCGCTTGCAGTTCCGCTTGATGTTTTGCAAATGCAACGTCGAACGCGGGCGCGAAGTGCTCTGGCTTAGCCTGCACAAACGGCGGTAGTCCGTAGGGCGCAGTCCATTCGGCAAGCAGAGGATTCGTGTGATTCATAGGAAACCTTTAGGAGCCTTCGCGGATCGTGTCCGCACAGCTAATCGTGGGGGTATCTAGGGCGTGTTAACACTATTTTGACGAATGCGGCGGTTCGGGTTTCGATGCACGGTTAGGCCGAAGGCCGACTTGGTACGAATACCGCGAGGACTTCGCAACAACACCAGGCGCGAAACCCGAACACGCCCCGAAGGGTTACGAAACTCGCCAAAATAGTGTCAACACGCCCTACATTGTATCGGCGAGAAACCTGCATCCAGATGTAGGCCAAACACGTATGTAAGGCTGATCCGTCGGCAACGACCAAGCGATAATGATGCGCAGGTTATCGCGACAACTCGATACCCGCTCGCAGCCCACATCCATCGCAAACGCTAAACCATGCACGCAACGCTTCCTCTGCTCAAACACACCACATTCCCGCCTATTCGTCGTCGCAGGCTACAAACCTTGCAAGTGAATTTGGGCTATATCTGCAATCAGAGTTGTCAGCATTGTCATGTGAACGCTTCGCCGCAACGAACGGAAACGATGAGTGCGGAAGTGATCGACACAATTATCGAAGTACTCACGGCACGAGACATTAAAACGCTCGACCTCACCGGCGGCGCGCCGGAACTCAACGTTCATTTCCGCCGCTTGGTGAGCGCCGCGCGCGCAAAGGGCGTCAAGGTCATCGATCGTTGCAACCTCACGATTTTGTTCGAACCGGGTCAAGAAACACTGGCGGAGTTTTTGGCAAGTGAAGCCGTTACGATCACCGCGTCGCTTCCGTGCTACAGCGTTAAAAACGTTGACGAACAACGCGGGAAAGGAACATTTGAGAAAAGCATCAAAGCGTTGCAGCGCTTAAACGAACTCGGGTACGGCAAAGGCGGCGCGCTCGAACTCAATCTCGTCTATAACCCGCTCGGTCCAAACTTGCCGCCATCGCAAACGAAACTCGAAGCGGATTACAAGCGTTTGTTAGGCGAGCAGTTTGGCATTACGTTCGACCATCTCTACACGATTGCGAACATGCCGATTCAACGCTTCGGCAGCATGCTGATCTCGAAAGGGCAATTCGCGCCCTACATGCAATTGCTGCGTGACAATCATTCGGACGCTAATCTTGAAGGAGTGATGTGTCGCGATACGGTGTCAGTGGATTACAACGGCGCGCTCTACGACTGCGACTTCAATCAAATGCTTGCGTTACCCTCGGCGGTGCCCGCTGAGTTCTCGGCAAAGAAAGCGCGCTTGCATGTGAGCGATTTGCTCGTCACCGATTTGGATCAACAGCCAATTCGCATCGCGGATCATTGCTACGGCTGCACCGCAGGACAAGGCAGCAGCTGCGGCGGCGCACTCGCATGACGGCACGACTACCGGACACGGTGACGAGTGAAACCTTTGTCGCAGGACGGAGCTGTCCGCTCTCGTATCGCTACACACCAAGCTCACTCGCCGCGCTGCCGACTCACGAAACCGACGTGCTTTATTGTGTGGGCGGACTCTACGGAAACGTCTATGCACTCGACGCACTAGAGAGCTTGATCGCGCGTGAAATCGATGAAGTGCGTGTCCTCTTCAACGGCGACTTTCATTGGTTTGATGCGACACCAGAAGCCTTCGCATGCGTGGAAGCACGCACGCGTGCCAACTCGCGCTATCTGCGCACACGAGGCAATGTCGAAACGGAGCTTGCAAGCGATGACGACGCTGGTTGCGGTTGCGCATATCCCGATACCGTGGATGATGGCGTTGTTGACCGTTCGAACGAAATTCTTCGCGCACTTCGTATTGCGAGCCTCGCGCATCCTGCAAGCCGGTCAAATTTGGCATTGCTGCCCACGTGTGCTGCGTACAAGATTGGTACGAAACGCGTTGTGACCGTGCACGGTGATTTGGAATCGCTCGCGGGTTGGCAACTCGATCCTGCAGCGCTTGACGATAGCGCAACGGCACAGAGAATCTCGCAGCAAATGGTACTTGCGAATGCTGACATCGTTGCTTCGTCGCACACTTGCCTCCCTGCGCTCAGAGAATTCGAACATTCGAACACGGCGAGCCACATCGTCATAAATAACGGCTCTGCCGGCATGCCCTGCTTCGCAGATACACAGTTCGGCATCGTCACCCGCATCGCATTGCGAAGCGCTGCCGAGGTTGGTATCGAAGCACTCTACGGTGCCGCGCAACAAGACGTATTCGTTGAGGCTATCGCGCTCGAGTTCGACTACAACGCGTGGCGCGACGAGTTCTTGTCGCTGTGGCCATCAGGCAGTGCTGCACATCAATCGTATTTTTCGCGGATCGAACGCGGTACGAACTTTTCTGTGCAGCAAGCGCTTGGCGCTCGCTAGATTTCTCGCCGCATTATTGTGTCCGCGCCGTTCGACTGTCGCCGCCTTAGTATCGTGATTCCCGTCTATCGCGATGCAGACGCATTGCGCTCGTTGCTAACGCAACTGGGCGACGCACGCGCGCACGGTGCCGAGGTTATTGTGGTGGGCACGAAAGACGATTCGAGCAGTGCCTTAATCGCGCAAACCGGTGCCGATCTTTACTTGATTTCGCAACGCGGTCGCGGCGCACAACTTGGGCTCGGCGCCGAGCACGCGACCCGCGAACTGCTTTGGTTCTTACACGCAGATACACAATTGCCGCAGAACGCGAGTGCGCTGGTCTGCGCTGCGCTCGCCACGCACGCGTGGGGTCGATTCGATGTCGCATTCGATGCCGCGACACCGATGCTGAAAATCGTTGCGTGGATGATGAATCGACGCTCTCGCTGGTCGGGCATTGCAACCGGGGATCAAGGAATTTTCGTTCGTCGTGATGCCTATCGTGCCGTGGGTGGATTTCAACTGCTGCCGCTTATGGAAGATATTGCGCTTAGCGACGCGCTACGTCGTGCACCCGAAGGCGGCAAGCCCGCATGTATTGCGTCCAAGCTCATTACCTCCTCACGCAAGTGGCAGCGCGAGGGCGTCTTGCGCACGATCGCGCGCATGTGGTGGTGGCGTTTTCGTTTTTGGCGGGGTGTTCACCCCGAGATTCTCGCTAAGGAGTACTACAGTGATTTTGGTTAATCGTGCGCGGCGCTGTCTATTAGGGGCTACGTTAGGGATCGCGTTTGGCGCAGCTGCGTTGGGATCGAGTTTTCTTGCGACCGCGCAATCAGCCGCCGAGCCGCTGCGCTTCGGGGTGGGTTTGTTTCAACCGGATCGCGAGAAGAATGACACGACCTATCGTCCTCTCGCTTCTTATCTGGAGAAGGCGCTCGGTCGCAAAGTGCAATTACGCACCGTTGACACCTGGGAAGGTCTCGCAAAGTCTCTTGCCACAGGCGAAACCGACATCGCTCTGCTCGGCCCCTGGGGCTACGTGCTCGCTAATCACGAAGCGGGCGCACAAGCGATTTCGACGATTCTCTACGACGGTAAACCGGAGTATTTCGCGGTGATGGTCACGCATCCCTCGACAGGAATCAAGTCAATCGAAGACCTCAGAGGTAAAACCTTTGCGTTCGGCGACAAAGGCTCTACGTCGGGTTACTTGATTCCTTTCTACGAATTTCAGAAGCGCGGCATCGATCCGGAGAACTACTTCTCGCGCGTGCTCTACACCAAGCATCAAGCGATTGAAACGTCGGTGACGCGTCGGGAGCTTGATGCGGGCGCGGATTTCAATCGCAATCGCGACACGATGATTTCGCAAGGTCTCATCAAAGCCGAAGATAGCAAAGTGTTTTGGACGTCGCCGCCGCTGCCAAACGATGCGTTTGCCGTGAGCGCAACGCTCGCAAAGGATGCGGCACTAGTCGCGAAGCTACGCGAGGCACTCGCGAGTATCGGTACGCAACTAAGCAAAGAACCCAATCTATTGCCGCCGCGTTACACGGGATTCGTGACCAAAGACAACGCGTTCTACTCGCCGATTCGCAATGCCGGACTTGCGACTGGAAAACTGCGCTCGAAGTAGAGTTCACTCTTGCCTGCTCACGTCTCCTCGCTCGCTACTCAAGCAAAACTGCGCTGGATCGTTGTTGCCTACCTCGCGCTTGTAGCGCTTTTCACATGGCAACTCGCGCGCGCAGGAGATCTTTCGACCGGACGCAATCCGATCGCAAATCTGGTTCGTGCGATCGGCGACATGGCACATCCGAGTTTCCTTGATGCGTTCACACAAAACACGCGCGTCGAATATAAGAGCGACGATGGACGCGTGCTGCGAGTGGAGGACAAAGCAGAAGTCGAGATTGGTTTCTTAAGAAGTATCGGTCGCGCGGTGCTCGTCACATTGCAAATAGCGACGCTCGGTTCGTTCCTCGCAGTGGTACTTGCGCTACCGCTTGCATTTGTCGCAGCTCGAAATTCGGGTTTGCCGCGCTGGATCGGAGCGCCCGTGCTTGGACTGCTCTCTGCGTTGCGCTCGATTCACACGCTGGTTTTCGGTTTGGTCCTTGTTGGCATTGTTGGACTCGGCCCTACAGCGGGGATTCTCGCGATTGCGTTGCACTCGCTCGGCAGTTACGGAAAACTCTTTGCCGAAACCATCGAAGCCGCACCGCGCGCATTGCTGGAGTCGGGCGCTGCGCTCGGGCTCACGCGTTGGCAAACACTGTGGCGCGGTTTGAGACGCGGGTTTTACGCGCAGTGGCTCTCGACTCATTTGTACTTGTGGGAATTCAACGTGCGCGATTCGACCGTACTTGGGCTCATCGGTGCTGGCGGCTTGGGACTACTTGTGAGCGAAGCGGTATCGCTCTTTCAATGGGATCGGCTTGCAACGCTTATTGTCGTTATTGTTGCTTTAGTCGCCTGCTTCGATCGCTTGAGTGGGTGGCTTCGCACGATGCTACTTTCGCGAACGTAGTGTCATGTGGACGCTCATTCTTTTTACGCGCTGGCCTGAGACGGGTCGCACGAAGACTCGCCTCATCCCTACGTACGGCGCAGAGGGTGCCGCGCACATTCATCGACAAATGATCGAACACACGACGCGCGCAGCGCGCGAGCTCCCTGATGACGTCCACATCGTTGTCGCGCTCGCAGACGCTCCCCGGCGCGCGACAACGCAAGCGCTGTTCGATTCCGAATGGCATGTGCTTACGCAAAACGGTATCGATCTCGGCGAGCGCATGGCAAACGCGATCGATACAACCTTTAAGCAATCACCGGGCTGCGACCGTGTGGTTCTCGTTGGCGTCGACTGCCCCGATTATTCGCGCGCGCTCTTTCTTGAAGCGGCCGAGTCCTTAGCGACATGCGACGTCGTGTTTGCACCCACCGAAGACGGTGGTTACGGACTCGTAGGCGTTAATCGTCGCTGTTGGCACGCTGATTTCAAAACCGCTGTTTTCAACGCTATTCCCTGGGGCACAGCAGAGGTGATGGGAGCTACGCAATGGCGGCTGCGCGAACACGACGCACTTCGCCCAGCACAGACCATCTCAATCGGCATGTTACGAACCATTTGGGACATCGATCGACCGGATGATGTCGAGCGCGCTATTTCACTCGGCGTCCTGCGTCCGCATGCGAATAAAGCAACGTAAGCCGCAAAAAGCATCTCAGGAAAGCAAGCAGCATTTTGAGTTTTTGCCCAATTTAATTGGACAAAAAAGCTGTTTGCTTTAAATATTGATAAATACAATAAATTCGGTTAACACCCAAATAAATAGGTCGGTCGTCGATTGAGCCGCTACGCGTTTCCAGCACTTCGACCCTTCTGCCAAAGCACATCGCTTTGCCCCGCTTCTCGATTCAACACACGCGAGAGCACGAACGCCATATCGCTTAATCGATTCAAATAAATGCGCGAGTGTTCGGAGATTTTCTCGCTCTGTGCAGCGTGAACCAGCGAGCGTTCTGCGCGACGGCACACGGTACGCACCAAATGCGCATACGCTGAAGCACGAGAGCCGCCCGGCAGAATGAAGTCTTTAAGCATTGGCAGGTCCGCATTGAGCGATTCGGTGAGCGCCTCGAGTCGTTCCACATGCGCATCTTTAATCGCGAAGTAACCCGGAATCGAGAGCTCGCCACCGAGGTCAAACAGATCGTGTTGCACGTCGGTCAACGCGTCGCGCAGATTATTCGGCAGATCCTCCGTCAGTAACAATCCCACCACGCAATTCAGTTCATCGACGTCGCCCATTGCAGCGATGCGCGGGTGTCCTTTGGGCACTCGCGAACCATCGCCGAGACCGGTGGTGCCCGCGTCGCCGGTTTTCGTTGTAATCTTTGATAAACGGTGACCCATGATTTGGTTCGCTAATTATTCAATGAGGATGAACAAGTGAGTGTAGAGGAAGCCTTGGTTTTGCTCGATGTGCGAGGCGGCATCGCAACGCTCACGTTGAATCGCGCATCGAATTTCAATGCATTGTCGTCCGCGATGATCGCCGCACTGCAATCCTCGCTTGATGCGATCGCCGTGCGCCCGGATGTACGCGTCGTTGTCCTTGCCGCTAGCGGCAAAGCGTTCTGCGCGGGCCACGATTTGCGCGAAATGCGTGCGAATGAAGATCAATCGTGGCAGCAAGCGCTCTTCGATCGCTGCTCAGCGATGATGATGACCATCGAATCGATGCCGCAGCCAGTGATCGCGAAAGTGCAAGGTATTGCAACGGCGGCGGGATGCCAACTCGTCGCGACCTGCGATCTCGCCGTGGCCGCAACCGACGCGCGTTTTGCGACCAGTGGCATCAATCTCGGCCTCTTCTGCTCGACGCCTGCGGTGGCGCTCACACGAAACGTCGCGACAAAACATGCCGCCGAAATGCTCTTTACGGGGGAGTTCGTCGATGCGGAGCGTGCCGCCGCAATCGGACTTATCAATCGCGCTGTTTCGTCAGTTTCGCTCGATACCGAAACCTATCGGCTCGCGGAGCGAATCGCTGCGCAATCGGCCGCAGCGATTTTTTCTGGGAAAAAATTGTTGCGCGAACTTAAAGGCACCAGTTCGCTCTCCGAGGCCTATGCGAGTGCAGCCAACAACATGGCATGCGACATGAACTCGCACGACGCGCGCGCAGGAATCGATGCATTCCTGAGCAAATCCCAAAGGCCAAATTGGGAACATCGCTAATTTGCATTGGGAAGCCAGCGATTACACTCGCCGATTGTTGTTCCCCTAGTTCGAAGCGCCTATGAGTCTTCTCACGCCAACCCCTGTTCCGCCGGAAGATGCGTGGGACACATTGCGCGAGTGGCGTATGCAGTCGTTTAGTAAGCGCTACAAAGTCGGCCTCGCCGTCATGCTTCGTTTGATGTCGTTAGTCGTCGGACTTGCAGGCATCGCACTTTTCTTCCTCGAGCCATCGATGCGCACTGCGGTGCTGGTCGCGGGGCTTTGGTGCGTGAGCGTTCCGCTCGGCGCACTCGGCTATGTGCGGAAAATGGATCGCATGGCCGCGAGTGTGCCGGTGTCGCCCGCGCGAAACGATCCCACCACTACCGTCGATATGCGCACGCCGCACGAATCGACCAGCAAGAACGACTAATCTTTCGGCGCGTGCAATAGTCGACGCGCCGCAAAGAAGTTATAGCTAAACCCCGCCACCGCACCTGCGCCGACTGCGAGTGCGAGCTGCCATGCCGAACGGTCGCCGAGATAAATCCCGAACGTGGAAACCGCGAAATTCAGCGCACTTCCGATGAGCTGCATGCTTGCGTATCGCGACCATTCGCCAAGACTTGCGCTGCCAGTCGATGAGAACGTAAATCGGCGATTGAAAAAATAAGTGGTCGTGATACCTATCAGTAAGCCCAACGCCCGCGCGAGCCAGGCATGCGCGCCCGCGCCCAGCGCGAGCCATACGGTCGCATAGTCGAGCGCGAGCGCAATCAAGGCGCCCGCAATGTAGCGTCCCATTTGCGAGCCCGTGTTCTCGGGCTTTGATTTGTCGGGCTCGTGCGACTTACGCACAGACGCGCCCTAGACTGAAATTCAAACGATGTCCTTTAGAGCCAAGGCTCAAGCGAGGTTAGCAACAATTTTGCCGTGAATCGCCGCCGCTTGAGCGTGCGTTCGGGAGTTTACGTTCACGTAAACTTATACCTCACGAAAAACGATTGCTTCTGGAGACCTTGTGAAAGTCCTCGTCCCCGTCAAACGCGTTGTCGATTACAACGTGAAAGTTCGCGTGAAAGCCGATAACTCCGGCGTCGATATCGCGAACGTAAAAATGTCGATGAACCCGTTCTGCGAAATTGCCGTTGAAGAGGCCGTTCGCTTGAAAGAAAAAGGCGCTGCGACTGAAATCGTCGCTGTCTCTGCAGGCATCGCACAATGTCAGGAAACGCTGCGTAACGCAATGGCAATCGGTGCCGATCGTGGCATTTTGATCGAGACGGATGTCGAGCTCCAGCCACTCGCGGTTGCGAAGCTTTTGAAAGCGGTAGTCGAAAAAGAACAACCGCAGCTCGTCATCTTGGGCAAACAAGCGATCGATGACGACGCGAACCAAACCGGACAAATGCTTGCCGCACTGCTCGGTTGGGGACAAGCGACGTTCGCATCAAAAGTTGAAATCGAAGGCGGCCATGCGAAAGTAACCTGCGAGGTCGACGGTGGTTTAGAAACCGTATCGGTCAAACTGCCTGCGATCATCACCACCGATCTTCGTTTGAACGAGCCGCGTTATGCGACGTTGCCGAACATCATGAAGGCGAAGAAGAAACAACTCGATACGTTCAAACCTGCTGACTTGGGTGTGGACGTAACGCCGCGTCTGACAACCCTCAAAGTCGAAGAGCCGCCGAAGCGCAAGGGCGGCGTGAAGGTCGCGGATGTTGCAGCGCTTATCGATAAATTGAAGAACGAAGCGAAGGTGATCTAGTCATGGCTAATTTAGTTATTGCAGAACACGATCACGGTTCGCTCAAAGCGGCAACGCTCAACGTGATCACCGCAGCGGCCGCCATTGGCGGCGATGTTCATGTTTTGGT
>JBOFBL010000146.1:0-3307 GCA_051645545.1 Casimicrobium sp.
GATTTCGCGAATATGGGCAATAACCAAATGCTTGCCGCCGATCCAACGACGAAAGAAATTCGCCGTTTCCTGGTCGGTCCTTCGGGTTGCGAAATCACCGGGCTTACCTTCACGCCGGATCGCAAAACGATGTTCGTGAATGTGCAGCACCCGGGCGAACTCGGCTCGCATCCGCGCGCGCCGAAAAATGCTGCGGGCACCACAATCACCGACAACGAACTCGCAAGAAATGCGACACAGTTCTCGCAATGGCCCACTGCGGGTGCGCGCCCGCGTTCGGCAACCGTCGTGGTGCGTCGCGTGGATGGCGGCGTGATCGGCGGCTAGCCAACAACGTCGTCCTTTCTCAATGCTTTTCTTGTCAATATGACGCTAGCGGAGCATTGATACGTAGTAATTACAGCGCCCTTCGGGCGCTGTTTGCATTTCAGTGCTACGCCTAAGAGCGTCACCAAATCGACGAAAAAAAGGACGCCGCAGCGTCCTTTTTTAATTTAAATCGATTTACGTACCAATCACGCCGCCGTCGTCTTTACGAATGACGACCGTTCCCGAACGCGGCGGCAGCGACGCATTGCCATGCGGCCAGGTGCTCGATCCGGGCTTGTCTTCGCCCGGATGTTGAATGTTGATGAACAGTGTTTTCATATCGGGCGTGAAGGTAAGCCCGGTGATTTCGCAACCATTTGGGCCGGTCAAGAAACGCTTTGCTTCTTTCGTTTTCGGATTCACGTAAGTCATCATGCAGTTACCGAAGTTTTGCATGTTGCTTGACGTTGAATCGTAATCGCTTTGAATCCACACGCGCTCGAGTGAGTCAACGTTGATGCAGTCGGGGCTTGAGAACGCCGCGTCTGCCGGTAAATTGCCTTTGCGATTTGTTTCAGCGAGCGCGACATCACCAGCGAGCAAAAATATTTCCCAGCGGAATGTCGTCGCTAGCGGATCGGAATTGTTTTCGATCATCTTGATCACGTGACCGTCGATATTCGGCGTGCGAGGATTTGCCGCATTCACACCGGGATTCGTACCCACACCGCGATTGCTATTGTTAGTGAGCGTGACATAAACCGATTTATCTTTACGGTTTACCGCGAACCACTCCGGGCGATCCATCAAGGTGCCGCCAACCACGCGAGCTGCCTCGCGCGTTTTCACCATGACATCACCTTGCGTTGCGTAGCCTGCCGCTGCGGTCAAACCGCCTTCGCCTTGTTTAAGCGGCAACCACTGACCGGAGCCATCGTCGTTGAATTTCGCAACATAGAGCGTGCCGGTATCGAGTAGCGTCGCATTCGCAAGGCGATTACTCGTGTTGTACGGCGCCGAGGTCACGAATTTGTAGATCGCTTCGAAGCGCGCGTCGTCGCCCATGTAGAACGCAACTTTGTTGTCGGCTGCGACGGAATAGGCAGCGTTCTCGTGCGCGAAGCGACCCATCGCCGTGCGTTTCACAGGGCGCTTGGTCGGCTCATAAGGATCGATTTCGACGTTCCAGCCGTAGGCACCCGCAGGTTGCGTCGAATCGTAGCGATTGGAGGTTGTTTCTTCGCAGGTGATGTAGGTGCCCCAAGGCGTCGGACCGCTACCGCAGTTAATCTGGGTGCCGATTGCAGTGCGGCCGCTGGTGTCGTCTGCGCGCGAAAGCGCCGCGTTACCTGCTGCAGGCCCGGACACGTCGCACAACGTAGCGCCAGTGACTCGCCGTGCAAATGTGGAATTCGCAACACGTGTCCACTTCCCGTTTTCGAGGCTCACTTCAACAATCGAAACGCCCACGGACGCGAGCGCTTTTCTCAACTGCTCCGGATTCTTCGCATCGAATTTGCCATCGGCAAACAGATACTCGACACCCGTGTATTCGTGATTGATGGCCATCAAACCGCGCGTCGAGGATTCCGATCCAAACGGAAAAGGAAAGAAGAACATGCCATCGTGATGCATGCCCATTTGCTGTTCTTGTTCGGCGGCGGTGTTGCTGCTCCCTTTCCACGCTGGGCCGTTGCCCACGGGATCGCCCCACATCAGAAACGGTGTTGCGGTGTAGCCCGCGGGCACGGTAACGGTATCCGCGCGGTTAACGCTTACTGATTTGAACCCCGCATTGTTGCTTGGCGTATCGTCATCGCTGCCGCAACCGGCAAGCATTGCGAGTGAAATAAACGGCAGGCTCGCCGAGCCGAGTAATAAACGACGACGGCTCAGATTGGCTTCCAATACCTCCGGAAAGCCAATGCCGCCGACCGGTTGCTCAGGATCCTGCGTACCAAATTTGCGATGACGTGCTTGTGACATAAGTTTCTCGGTGTGATTTCCCGAGAAACATTTCAATCAATACACATGACGGTGCGGTGACAGGCGGATGTCAATTAGATGACGTCGATGCCGTGTTTTATTTCTCGTACGCGACGCGCTCCACGGTATAGCCCATGTCGCGCATCAGTTTCGGCAGCCCCTTCGCGCCGAACATGTGCAACGTGCCAACCGCCGCGAACACACGCTTGCCTTCGCCGTGTAATTTATCGATACCCTTCGCGAGATCGGGATTGCGATCATCATTCAAACGCTGCATGTACTTACGGTCGGTTTCGGTGTCGAGGCACTCGCACCATGCGCCCATATTGTCGAAATCGTTTGCGTTGCCCGCGCCCCAGGCGGCATGCATGCGCGAAAGCATCTTGCGCGCTTTGCCCGTTTCAACTTGCGCAAGCGAGCTTTCGATCATATCGGTCGACGTGTCGTTGCCCACCAAGGCGCGCATTTGCCGTGCGGCCGTTTCAAGGCTTGCAAGCGGCTTTTTTGCACCTTGTGCGAGGCCGATCAAAAACATCTCGCTGCCGTAGGACGCTTCGAGTCCAATGAAACGCGCGTCAAACATCATTGCGCCCGCAACTTGCATCATCGCGGGCTGCTTCTCGAAAAACTGGAGCGGTGCGCAGGTGCGTTTCAATAGCGTATTTAAACGAGCTTTCAGCGCGTCGTTTAAGGGCGGTGATTTGATGCCTTGTTTTTCGGGATCAAGCATTGCCGATTGCACTTCGGGATCGAGCGGATTCAATTCGACGGCAATCGCGTCGCTTTCACGAATCGCAGCCATTGTTTTCGGCCCGAACATCATCCAATCGAGCGTGTTTGTGTGAATCGTGCCGTACAGATAACTGCTGCGCCCGTCTTTCGAAATCTTCCACAGAAAACCGCGATCTTTCGCGTTCTTCGCAAGCTCTTGCATTTTGGCTGCTTCGGGCATGGCTGGCGGCGGCGGGCAGCTCGGTGCAGGCTCGTTGGCCCACGCATTGCACGAGAGCGC
>JBOFBL010000147.1:0-7129 GCA_051645545.1 Casimicrobium sp.
GTCACCACTGCATAGAAAAACGGTGCCATGTAGGTTTCTGATCGTGTGGTGCGACCGCGTTGCGGCGTATCTACTTCTTCATCGAATTTGAGGCCGAAATCTGCCAGTGCGTTTTCGCTGCCTTGCGAATCGAGCTTCGCCGATTCGAGCGGCTGAATGTAGAGACCAATGCCGGAGAGCTTGCTTGCCATGCCCGCACGTTCGCTAAACAGCCAACGCGGCGTCACCAAAATGATTTGATCCCACTTCTGGCGATCTGGCATTTTCGTAATTGCGGCAATCGCTTTTTCATAGGCGGCGCGCTCGCGCTCTTTCGGCGCAGCGGGCAACGTATCGTTATCGTGCGGAATCGCCAAGAACACGCGTTCGGAATCCGGATGCTCGCGCGCAACGGCCTGATCGAGACCACGCAACACCGACAGGTTGATCCCTTGACCCGGAACGCGAATTGTTTTGCGATGAAAGTTATCGATGATGTTCGAGCCCGTCACCTGCTTTTGCGTGACGAAGGTGAATTCGTCGCCCACCATCGAGATCAGCGCGATTGTTTTTGGCGATAGCGTTGCTTGTGCCGCCGCATACGCAACCGAGCCCGCAGTGCCCGCGACCGCTACGAAAGACGACAACGCAAGCGCCGCCCAAATTTTTTTGATGCGAGTCATCATCAGTGTTGCTCCTCGGAAAAATAATCGAATCCGTTGATCGAACTATCTACGTTTGCAATCGCGAATGCGAGTGCGTTGCGACGAATCGCCTGTTTTCGCGGGTGAGTTGCAGGCGATTGTTCGCGAGCGAGTTGCGCACAACGATCAAACGTTACGTTTGTCCCGACTACATTCACGCGAGTCGATGAATAAGTTCCACAGAAGAATTTCGTGTGCGATACGCGCGACGATCTGACTAAGGCACGCTCTTTCTGCGAATGCCTAAGGCTTCTAGATCGCCGCGATGAATGGCATCGATTACCCTTGCAACGTTACGATCAACGAGATCAGGTGGTAGATCGTCGCGAGCGAGTACGTAGCGAATGAGTGACGCAAGATCGGCCTGATGGCAACCGCCATGCATGCCACAGGCGTCTACATGAAACGAACTACCGCCGCTGCAATCGCTCAACCCGAGTTCGCACAGTACGAGCTTTCGCGTCATCTCAGGAATGACTACAGCATCGAAAGACCAGTCTCCCGGATTATCGCCAAGTAACGGTTTGCCAATCGGTGCTCCGGGCGACAGATAAAGGCGCGCCAAACCGTCTGGCGAGCGTTCGGTGATCGCACGAGCGACCAATTCGTAGTCACGCTCACTAAGCGCGCTTAATGTACGAGAGCTCGTCCAACCCGATTTCTCGTCGAAGATCAGTGCTCCGAGCGCGCCGCGTTCGAGCCAACGTTGTCGATTTTCACGGAGCGCGCGTCCGAAGCCCTCACTCATGTTGTGCTCGCATTCCCGGTGCATCCGTGCGCGCGCAAGGTCGAACGCTGCTCGATCCTCCTCAGATACGAAGGCTCGCATCTGCAAGAACAGCGCAAAGTCCTCTTCGGTGTATGTTGTCGCACGCGACGGCTTACCGTCTTGACCGTGAAGCTCGTTTGTCCGTCGCGAAATGTGTTCCTGCAACGCAGTGGGTAGATACACACGATATGGCATCCAGTCCTCGACGATCTTGTTGATCCGCGCCTTGATGGGATCGTCTTCGTCCTTTTTTTCTGTCGGTTCGCGCCGATAGAAGTGCGGCATCATGCATTCGAGCCCCATGTAAAGCGAGTTGATCCAGAGCACCGGATCGTCAGACTGTGCCGCCGCAAGCTTTGCATCGCCTAGTGACATACTTCGCCTCAGGTGACGCATTTCGGCTGCCGTGCCGCGTGTTGCGAGCATGTTGGGAAGTAAGTTCGGAAGCCGTGCAGCCGAGAGCAGGTCAGGCAACACAGACGCATTTCCCACATTCGCACCCAAGACCGTGCTCGACGCTTTTGCTGTGACGTTCGCACTCGGCGCCTGCACAGGCAGCGAAGCACCGATATTGCTCGACTGACTAAGCCGGCTCCACAGCGCAATGCCAAATATGAATAGGGCGACGACAAGTAAAAGATGTCGTTTCATATCTAACAGAAAACGGCCGTATCGCCCAACACATTTGGGCGACAGTCTGAGGAGCTATTAGTACGGTTTCTATTTGCTGCACTGGTATTGCAAGGCGCTGTCGCTAACGCGTCGCGTGCGTTTTGCGCAGCAGTAGCCACGCGCCAAGCGCAATCATCGGCACACACAGCCACTGCCCCATGGTCATACCGAGACTCAAGAACCCCAAGAACGCATCGGGCTCGCGGAAGAACTCCGCGATGAAACGAAACACGCCGTAGCCCACGAGAAACGCGCCAGAGACGCGACCGAGTGCACGAGGTTTGCTTGCGTAGATCCATAACAGCGCGAACAGTAGCAAGCCTTCGAGCGCGAATTGATAGAGTTGCGACGGATGACGGGGTAGCTTGTCGATCTGCGGAAAAATCATCGCGAACGGTGATGAGGCGTCAGTCACGCGACCGGGCAACTCGGCGTTGATGAAATTCCCCATGCGCCCGGACGCAAGGCCAAGCGGCACCAGCGGCGCAATGAAATCGGTAACGCCGAGGAAATTTCGCTCCGTGCGTCGCGAGTAAAGCCACATCGCAAAGATCACACCGAGCAAGCCGCCGTGAAAACTCATGCCGCCTTGCCACACCGCAAAAATTTCAAGCGGATTGGAAAGATAGTGCAGCGGTTTGTAAAACAGGCAATAGCCAAGCCGACCACCCAGCACCACCCCCAAAATCCCATAGAGCAGCAAGTCATCAAGATCGCCCGGCTTCCAACCGTGCAACACGTTCTGTCGCGCACGAATGCGTCCGAGCACGAGAAACAAAATGAAGGCAACAAGATACGTGAGGCCGTACCAGCGCACGTGGAGCGGTCCCAGCGAAAACGCAATCGGATCGAATTGAGGGTGTGTCAGCATAAGCGCAAGTTTATCGCTCGCGCAGCGTATTTAGCGATTAGGGCACGATCCCTTCGGGGCACTCAAGCGTTGTTTTGTGGTTGAAGTAACTCGCGACACAGGCGTAGTCTTCGTCGACCACTGCGCCAAACACTGTCCACTTAGCAGACAAACACTTATCAGTGCGCCATTTTGCAGCTGCATGCACGATACCCGGGCTGATCTTGCGATGCTCGACGATGACGTTGTCGTAGGTCGTTGTCCACGCATGCGACATACGGCAAGCCTCGTTGTAGCGAAGCTCGTAGACATCCTCACCGTTTCGTTTTTGATAATTTGAGGCATCGTAATGAGTGTGAAATCCGCCTGCGCGCGTACGACCGTTCGCGCCTGGAAACGTGAAATTGAAGAGCACACGCGATGCAAGCACCTCCCGAACGCTCGACATATCAGTCTGCGCACCCAAGAGATCGCTGCCATCGCAATGATTCACCTCGGAACGATCTGCGCGGCGGGTGTCGCAGGCGAGCACGCGCCAGCGCTCTTTCGGAAGCTCATGTACTACCCACTTGCGCGGTGGCGGCGGAGGTGGCGGTGGTGGACTCGACCCCATTTTCCCTCCGCCGCGCTCAACGATTCTGCGAGTATTGTTGTAATCATCGATTGCATCCTGCACAGAGTTACCGGGCATGCGACCACCGAAGTCAGGTGGCGTGATCGGCTCGACGGCAAATTGCTGCACTTTCGCGGTCACGTTCGGTAAAGTGCTCAGCGTTGCTACAGTGTTACGCCGTAACTCTGCGGCAGTCATTATCTTTCCGCGAAACTCCACCAGATCGGTGTCTGAGTGTTTTGCTAGTTGCTTGACCGAATTTAGCCGTGCTGCACCGAGCGACGAGGGCGGCAAAGGCTGCGGATTGAGCTGATTTACCGAACCTGGGCGCACCAATGAGCCTTGCGGTGGGGGCGGTTGCGGATTCAACGAGGTTGCTCCACCCGCCGGCAGCTTGAGCTCTTTTGGCGGTAGGGGCTGTGGATTAAGTTGCGTGACGCCGGATTGTGACTGCGCGTGTGCCGGAGGAGCCAGCGAGAATCCAAAAACAGAAAAAAGTAATATGTATTTCATGACCGTACCCTTGTAAACATAGGCCGCGAGAGGCGCTTCAACTCAGAAGACGTAAAGGGGTACGGTCGTTGGTCATCGCTACATTCGCAGCCCACATACAATACTTTCGGAGTATCCGTAACGCAGTTGGAAATAAGGAATCGCCGCATCATGGCTTTCAATCGCCGCAGCAAAACCATCACCGCAGGCATCGCCCGCTCGCCCAATCGTTCCATGCTTCGCGCAGTCGGCTTTGGCGACGGCGATTTCGAGAAACCGATCGTCGGTATCGCCAATGGTCATTCCACAATGAACCCGTGCAACGCCGGGATTCAACCGCTCGCGAACGCCGCCGAAGCTTCGATCAAAGCCGCCGGCGGCATGCCGCAAATGTTCGGTGTGATTACGGTGACCGATGGCATCAGCATGGGCACCGAAGGCATGAAATATTCGCTCGTCTCGCGCGAAGTGATTGCCGATGCCATTGAAACGGCGACGCAATCGCAGATGATGGATGGTGTGCTCGTGTTGGGCGCCTGCGACAAGAACATGCCCGGCGGCATGATCGCGATGTGTCGCATGAATATTCCGTCGATTTATTGCTACGGCGGTACGATCAAGCCGGGTAACTGGAAAGGCCAAGCGCTCACGATTGTTTCGCCGTTTGAAGCGGTTGGCGCGTTCAACGCAGGCAAGATGAGCAAAGAAGATTTCGATGGCATCGAGAAATGTTCGATCCCGGGCCATGGCGCCTGCGGCGGCATGTACACCGCGAACACGATGTCCTCATCCTTCGAGGCGCTTGGTATGAGTTTGCTCGGTTCGTCCTCGATGGCAAACCCCGACAAAGAAAAGGCCGATAGCGTCGCCGAATCGGGTCGTGTATTGATCGAAGCGATCAAGAAGGATTTGAAACCGCTCGACATCATCACGAAGAAGTCGCTCGAAAACGCCGTTGCGCTCATCATGGCGACGGGCGGCTCGACAAACGCGGTGCTGCATTACCTCGCGATCGCACACGCGGCAGGCATCGACTGGTCGATCGATGATTTCGAACGCATTCGCAAGAAGACACCGGTGCTTTGCGATTTGAAACCGAGCGGCAAATACGTGATGACCGATTTGCACGCTGTGGGTGGTGTGCCGCAAGTGTTGAAGATGCTCTTGAACAAAGGTTTATTGCACGGCGATTGCATGACGATCACCGGCAAGACGATGGCCGAAGAATTGGCGAAGGTGCCCGATCTGCCCACGAAAACGCAAGACGTGATTCGCCAACCTGAGAATCCAATGTACGAGCAAGGCCATCTCGCAATTCTCAAAGGCAATCTCGCGCCGGAAGGTTGCGTTGCGAAGATCACAGGTCTCAAAAATCCGGTGCTCACTGGCCCTGCGCGTGTGTTCAATTCCGAGCCGGAATGCATGGACGCGATCATGGCCGACAAGATCAATCATGGCGACGTGCTCGTGCTGCGCTACGAAGGTCCGAAAGGCGGCCCGGGCATGCGCGAAATGCTCTCACCGACCTCTGCGATCATCGGTAAGGGCATGGGTGAAACTGTAGCGCTTATTACTGATGGACGATTCAGCGGCGGCACCTGGGGCATGGTCGTTGGACATATCGCGCCTGAAGCGCAAGTCGGCGGTTTGATCGCGCTCGTCGAAGAGGGCGATTCGATCACCGTTGATGCACACAAACTCTTGCTGCAACTCAACGTCGATGACGCAACGATTGCCGCCCGTCGCGCGAAGTGGACACCGCCACCGATGAAGTACAAGAAGGGCGTGATGTACAAGTTTGCGCAGCTCGCATCGAGTGCTTCAAAAGGCGCTGTAACTGACCTTTAGAAGTAATCCATCTTTGCGATCAATCGCCCTATTAAATTGGGCGATCAATAGATTTATTGTTGTTTTCAATAAATTAAATTAATTGCCTTATCGCCCAATAAAAACGTGTATTTTTGTAATTTGTTATACACGTTTTAGCTAAATTTCGCACGTTTCAAAGCAGCTTTGATGCGATTTAGGGCAGCTCCGTCGGCGGCTCTGCCCACGGCGGACGCTGATCGCACTGATCCCGTAAAAAATTGCGAATTTTTGGCCACGTGTTGCGTGTCGCATCGAGCGAAAACTGAACGCCGTTAACCAGCGTCGCGCCCACAATACCCGCGCTTAAACGCGACGCAAGCACGCCGTCTGCTGTGGTTTGAAATTTGTCGCCGTCGATGTCCACATCGCAGCGACGGCTAAATCGCGCGACTTGAATATTTCGACTCACTCGGAAATCATATTCGTTGGATGACTGTGGATTGGGCGCAGGAAAGCCAATGGTCTCTGCGAAAAAAAATTCGATGATCCGCTGCACGCGCACTCAACACATTGATTATTTCTTCGCTCGATGGGAAATTTATGCGCAGAAAATCCTTTAGCGGAAGCGATCCATCTGGATTGATCGTGAGCCAGCATGCGCCTGCGGGATTGTTGAAATTCCGGCATCGCCCCGCGAGCGTGACGTGGCCTTCAGGATGAACCAGGATCGAGGTGAGTGCTGCGTTGTTGTAGCTCAGACCTTCGAAGTTAAAGTAGCGAATCGCGCCTGTGTGTCGCGGGTCGAACGCGCCGTTGGGGCCATAACGGTCGTAACAAAAACCTTTGCTGTCGTTTTCGTTGCCGCAGGTACCCGCAACAAAAATGTATTCGTTTGGCAGGATCGCAACGCTCACCATTCGTGATTCCTGCGAGTTGAATAGCGTGAGCGTCATGTTGGTTCCCGACGAACCGAAGGTCGTGTCGATCGAGCCGTCGACATTGATTCGATGCGTACACATGACCTCAAACACGGCGCTGACAGTGCCGAAATTGCAGGTGCCAGCGACGACGATTTTTCGTTTGCTGTCGATCGCTATCGCTGCCGCTCGCGACCAACTGGTCGCGCTTGGCGTAATCGTGCGAATGCCTGTTGCGTTGAAATTCGTATCGAGCACGCCTGCGGGCGTGTAGCGCGCCACGCAAATGGCCGCAGGCGAGCCGCAGCCGCCCGCTGCAATGAT
>JBOFBL010000148.1:0-16621 GCA_051645545.1 Casimicrobium sp.
GCGAGCGACGCTTCGTCGCGCGCGAGCATCGGGTCGCAGAAATGATTGGTGTGCGCGATCACGCCGTGTTCCGGTTCGACCAGTGCAACACCGCCCGGACTGTATTCGAGCGATGCGATGCGCCCGCTGGCGTCGCCGAGAATCGCGTTGCTCGATGCGCAAAATTTAAGCGCACTGGCAAAGGCCGTCACCATGTTGACGTTTTCAAGATCGAGCGCCATGCGCTGAAACACGTGCACCGGCACGCCGAGCGATTGCCGATCATTGTTCGCGCGCAAGATATTGAGGCCGATCGCGAGCCCGCGCGCATTCACGCCGATTTTGGCGACGATGCCCGCTTCGGTGAGCGTGATGAAATCGGGCATGCCGCCCTCGCGTGTGACGCGCAGGATCACCACGTTTTCGCGTTGATAACCGATCCAGTCCCAGTTCTGTCCGATGCGCGTGGCTTGGTCGGCGCAACGCGTGCGGTCGATCGCAAAACTTGTGCATTCGCCGATGTCGAGTATGCCGAGCAAGCGATTGCGAACGCGCGCGTCTTCGCCGCCTTCGTGGTTCGGTTCGAGAAACGCGGGCGGCAGAATTTCCGTGCGGCAATTGAGCGCGAGAATTTCGTTGATGTGAAATCCGCTACCGGCGGCGATGCCGTCGATCTCATCCATCACGTCGCCGCAACCAACAATCACATCGCGAAATGCCGCAGCATGCGTCTGCGCTTTTTTCCAATCGATACCGCTCGCCGCAAACAACGCGGCGTAGCAACGGATCGTTCTTGCGATCTGCGTACGCGCTTTGGTGCCGTACGCATAGCCGCGCTCGAAACCGTTGCCGGAGAGATTTAAGATCGGGAACATCTGTTTATTGTAGGAGCGCTTTGCTGCGTGTGCACACTGTGCGACGACTCGCTCCTACAATCGCCGCATGAAAACAATTCTCGTTACTGGTGCGACGCGTGGCATTGGCTACGCCGCGACTAAACGGTTGCTCGCGCGCGGCGTACGCGTACTCGCGCTCGGGCGCGACTTTTCGAAGTTCGATCTTGCGGGGGAGCGCTGCACGAAAGTGCCATTCGATTTGCGCGCGGTCGATGCAATCGAATCGCTCTGCGCGAGCTTGCCGCCCATCGACGTTTTGGTGAACAACGCCGCGATGCTGACTGCGCAGCCATTCGAATCCTACGCCGTGAAAGATCGTCGCGATGTGATTGCAACGAACATCGAGGCACCAGCGGAACTGATTCGCTGCCTAGCGCCGACGATGGTTGCGCGCAGTGTGGCGAGCGCGTCGGAGACGACAGATACGACCGACGCGATCAAAGGACGCATCGTGAACATCGCCTCGGTCGCGGGCTTCGGTGGTCATCCGGATGTTTGGTATGGCGCGAGCAAAGGTGCTATTTTGAACCTGACCAAAAGTCTTGCCAAGTTGTATGGATCGCAAGGCGTGATGGTGAATGCAGTCGCACCGGGGCCGACCAAAACCGCGATGTTCGATCAACTGCCGCAATCGCGAATTGACGAATTCAATCGCCTCGTATTCGCCAAGCGATTTGCCGAAGCTGACGAGATCGCGCGAGTGATCGAATGGCTAGCGCTCGACGCACCGGAGTACGTCAACGGCAGCTGTATCGACGCCGCGAGTGGCGGTTACTTAAGGTAAAAATGGTCGATAAACACTATCGAATTTGGCCCAATTTAATTGGGGCAATGACGAATTTAGTTATATTCTTGATATAACAAATAAATTAACCATCGCCCCAATTAAATAGGGTGATAAACGATATAGCTAGACTAGAGTTTTGTAATGTCTTAAACCCGCACACAGCGTGCAATCTTTTGCTTTTTGCGATGCTGCAGGGCGTGTCGCGTACGATTTTTGCTACTACACTCAACTACAAAGAAGCGTTGCGCTGTGGTTCGCAAAAGACGGTTCTATTGAGTGGGGGCGCTCAATCATCCGCAAGTGAATTGCCGAATCTTCCCGTTCGGCCGTGCGAGGCTTGTTTGCGTTTTTTGTTGTAACCATTGGGGACTGATATGAGTATTTTGCGAGCCGCGATTCTGCGCGGTCTTTACGGCGCAGCTGCAATGGGCGTTGCGCTTCCTGCCGGGCTTGTCGTCGCGCAGACAACACCTGCGGCCAAACCCGAAACGACAGTGGTTGAAACCGTCAATATTGTCGGTACGCGACGTTTGAACGCATCGGCCACCGACACAGTCGTGCCGGTTGATGTCGTGCCGATGACAAAACCCGCAGAGCAGGGCGGCAACTTCGACCTTGCGCAGACGCTTGCCAATATCTCGCCCTCGTTTAACTCGTCTCGCCAAACCGGTGCCGACGGTGCAGACTTGGTCGACGGCGCCGCGCTGCGTGGTTTGGGTTCCGACCAAACGCTCGTGCTGTTGAACGGAAAGCGTCGCCACACGACGTCGCTCGTGAATATCTTTGGTGCGAGAAATCGTGGCAACACGGGCACCGATTTCAATACGATCCCAGCGCTCGCCGTCGAAACCGTGACCGTGCTTCGCGATGGCGCTGCCGCGCAGTATGGGTCGGACGCAATTGCTGGCGTGATCGATGTCACGCTTAAAAAACGCGCAGGTTGCGAGGCTGTGCTCGGCTACGGGCAGTACAGCGAAGGCGACGGTAAAAACTATTTAGCAAGCGCCTATTGCGGCTTTGCGATGGGTAACGGCGGCGCGATTGGGCTGACTGGTGAATACCTCGATCGTGGCCGCTCGAACCGCGCTGAAGCGGGCAATCCACGAACCATTGGCGATAGCGCCGTGAAGAACGGCACGTTCTTCTTAAATGGCGACATGCCAACGGTGAAGAATGGCAAACTCTATTTCACGCTCGGTTTGCAACAGCGCGATGCATCGTCGGGCGCGTTCGGTCGCGGCGGCATCGGCTCCGACGATATTCCTTCGCGTAATTCGGCGGCGATGTATCCGGACGGCTTTGTCCCCTTCATCAACGGCGACATCGAAGATCGCACAGTCATTCTCGGCCACCGTATGCAGTGGGGTGAATGGAATACTGACATTTCGCAGACGTACGGCTACAACGATTTGCGCTACAACATTTCCAACACGTTGAATGCTTCGATCGCCAATCGCGATTTGTTGAACGGTGGTCGCGGTATCAGTCCGACCAAATTCGATGCAGGCGGATTCTCGTTTCAGCAAGCAACAACAAACCTTGATTTCTCGCGTTTCTTCCCGAACATGCTGGGCGGCACCAACGTCGCATTTGGCGCGGAATATCGTCGCGAACGCTACAAGATTTTCGAAGGTGAACCAGGCTCTTACAACGACGTCGACGGACTCGGCGAAGGCGGCAACGCGGGCAGTCAAGGCTTCCCAGGGTTTCAACCCGCCGATCGAACCAACAAGAGCCGCAACAGCGTTGCCGCGTACCTCGACCTAGAAATGGATTTGAGCAAGCAGCTCAAGCTGCAAACCGCTCTGCGCGGTGAGCGCTACAACGATTTTGGCTCCACCATTGACGGCAAAATCGCGGCAAGTTTTAAAGCGAGCGATACCGTGTTGTTGCGCGGCTCGGCGAGCACCGGTTTCCGTGCGCCCTCGCTACAGCAGGTTTTTTTCTCGTCGACCTTCACCGACTTCATTAGCGGACAGCCACTCGATGTTGTGCTCGCACCAAATGGCAGTGCGATTGCAAACGCCGCAGGCATTCCGAAATTGAAGGAAGAGAAGTCGACGAGTTTCACCTTCGGCACAACGCTCACGCCAACGAAAAACACCTCGATCACCGCCGACATTTACAACATCGATATCAAAGATCGCGTGGTATTGTCCGGTCGCTTCGACGCCGACAACTATCCTGCGCTCGGCGCGATTTTGCAGGGCTTAGGCGTGGGGCAGGCGCAGTTCTTTGTGAACTCGGTGAAGACGCGCACGCAAGGTTTCGACTTGACCGCTTCGCACAAAGCGGAGATGGGTGCGGCTCGCTTGAATACGTTCCTCGCATTCAATTACAGCAAAACGCAAGTCAAGAAAATCAATACGCCGCCTTCGCTTGCCGGGTTTGAAGATGTGCTGTTGTCGGAACGCGAACGCTTGTTCCTGGAACAAGGGGGGCCGCGCACCAAGGCGACGCTCGGTTTCGATTACAGCGTCGGCAAATGGGGGAGTGAATTCAAAATCATTCACTACGGTTCTCAAGAGCTTGGCACCTTTAGCGGCACCGCAGCAGGCGTTCCAAATCAAAAGTATCGTCCGAAAACGTCCGCAGATTTGTCGTTCACCTATGCGTTCGACAAGAACACGAAGCTCACGATCGGCGGTACCAATATCTTCAACGTAAAGCCCACCGAACAAGATGCAAACGAAACCGACAATGGTTTCAAATACGAAAGCGTTCAGTTTGGATTAAACGGCGCCGCGATCTTTGCGAAGTTCTACAAGAGGTTCTAAGCAGTCGATGGAAACAAAAAGCGAGCTTCGTGCTCGCTTTTTTTATTCGTACATTTGCGAAACTTAATGTACTACGCGCTAGCGATTGCGGGCATATCTTTCGTTAGTAGCGGTCGCTGCTCTTCCCAAGCCTCAAGAAACGCGGGAATGTCCTGCGCTTGCATGGGGTGAGCGAAATAGTATCCCTGCACGTCGGCGCACCCTTTCGCGCGCAGCGAATCGAGTTGTGCGGAGGTTTCAACGCCTTCGGCCGTTGTGCGCAATCGCAGCGCAGTCGCAAGCTGAATGATTGCGCGCACGATCGCGCTCGCGTCGCCTGTCGCATCGTCGATGAGTCCCGCAGTAAACGCGCCGTCGATTTTTAGTTTGTCGAGCGGAAAACTGCGCAGGTAGGCAAGCGACGAATAGCCGGTGCCGAAGTCGTCCAGCGCAATGCGATGGCCACGCTCGCGAAGGGCACGCAAGGTCTCGCGCGCGTGCACACTGTCTTCGATCAAGCTCGATTCGGTGATTTCGATTTCGAGACGATCGGCCGCGACATTCGCATCGGTCAGCGCATTGGCAACGCTATCGATCAAACCGCGACTGGCGAATTGCATTGCCGAGAAGTTCACCGCCACGAACAGCGGCGCTTGCCACTGCGCAACGTCGCGGCACGCTTGCCGAAGCGCCCAGTTACCGATCGGCACAATCAAGCCCGTTTCCTCGGCAATCGGTATGAATTCACTCGGCGACATTAACTTGTCGCTGCGGCGTCGCCAGCGCAATAGTGCTTCGAAGCCGCGCACTTCCATCGTGCGCGCGTCGACCTGCGGTTGGTAATGCAGCTCGAACTCGTTGTTGCCAAGCGCGCGTCCAAGATCGTTTTGAATGCTTGCGCGCCGTTTGGTACGGGCATCCATCTCAATGTTAAAAACGCTCACGCGGTCTCGGCCTGAGTCTTTCGCGGCGTAGAGTGCGGTATCGGCGGCTTTGAGCAATTGCTCGGCGCTCGTGCCATGTTGGGGCGAGAGCGCGACGCCGACGCTGCCGCGAATTTCAATGCGATTGCCACTAATGTCGAATGGTTCGCGTAGCGCGCTGAGCACCTGTTGTCCGTAAGCGATACCAGAGGCCTCCGAGGTCGCATTCGGCACGATCAGCGCATATTCGTCGCCGCCGAGTCGACTCAGCAGCTCGCCTTCGCCGACAAATGGATGTAGCCGTTCGGCCACGGCGCGCAACAGCTCATCGCCAATGAGATGTCCTAGGGTGTCGTTCACCGCTTTGAAATTGTCGAGATCGAGCACGAGAAGAAGCACGCCGTGATCTTCGTCCTCAGACTTAAGTGCGGCGTCGAGGCAGGCCTGAAACTGATGCCGATTCGCAAGCCCCGTGAGCGAATCGAAATTCGCAAGCTGAGTCATCTCGATTTCGCGTCGCTGGGCATCGGTCACATCCGAGCCGACGCCTCGCCAGCCGCTATGAATCCCGGACGCATTGAATAGCGGCTTCGCGGTCAGCGACCACCAGCGAATGACACCGTCAACCACCACGGGAACGACTTGGTCGCGAAACGCTTTGCGTGACGCCAATCTCAGTTGAAGGAAGTCGTGTGCTTCAACCCCATCGCGCCCAGCATTGGAAAACGATTGACGTAATAAATCGATCAGCGACAGCCCTTCCATCGCGAAGCGCGACTTTCCAAAAGCTTCGGTGAGGCGAACGGAGACATGGCGCAAATGCCCATGTTGATCGGTGTCCCACAGCCAGTCACGAGAGGAGCCTTCGAAGTCCTTGAGTAGCAGATTCACGACTTCGCGTTCGCGCTCCGCGCGCGCTTCGGCAACGACGCGACCGGACAAGGTGCGCCCGGAAGAAACGACAACGATGCAAGTGAAGACGCCATAGGCAATCATCAAAGGCAGGAGTAATTCGAACACGGGGCGTTGGGCTAGCGCTAATGCAACGCTTGAAAACGACACCATGCTCACCACCCAGCCGATACCGGCCGCAATGATCGGAGAAAGAATGAAAGCGCCCATCGCGACGAGTCCTGCGGTCACGGCGGAAACTATCAGCTGCTGATCGGGAGACAGTAGCGGAAACCAAAACGCTAGCGGCAACGACATCGCTGTGGCGAGCAGGCTGGTTCTTATGGTCACCAGCGTGAGATCGAGCTCCTCGATCATCGCATCCGGTGAGCGACGAACGAACGCGTGCAACAAGGTGCAGCCTTCGAGGAAGAACACCGCGCCGACGGCAATCGCGAGCCAGAGGTCATCCGCAATCGGTCGAAATGCCCAGCCTGCAAACAGCGCGAATGCACAATTTACCGATGTGGTGAGCGGTGCGAGTTTGATGCACGCACGGAACTGGCGAGCACGAATATCTGCCGCGAGCGCTTCGCTGTGCGTTTCCTCCGCTGCCGACTGATTCCAAAAACTCAACGTAATCCCCGGTGCTAATCAGTGCATTTTTCTTATGCGCTCGCCATATTTTCGGTATGAGATGCGTTTTTTACCTGTCGAGGCTGTCGGCGAGAGTACAGACTCTAAAGCCGACGGTCAACTACCAATACATACGATAAGAGGCTTCTTAAAGCGCCGCAAACCCTCTAAAATTGTGGATTACACATTCAACGCTCGCACGACCGACGCTGTCGTTCATTTCCGATCGCGAGCTCAAGCCATACTTATGACTACCCAATCCAGCACGGCGCTGCGCAACATCGCCATCATCGCGCACGTCGATCACGGTAAAACGACTCTCGTCGATTGCTTGCTCAAGCAGTCCGGTACATTCGCGGCGCACGAGCAGGTGGGCGAGCGCGTGATGGATTCCAACGACATCGAAAAAGAACGCGGCATTACGATTCTTGCGAAGAATTGCGCGGTCGTTTACAAGGGCACCCGCATCAATATCGTAGACACACCCGGTCACGCCGATTTTGGTGGCGAAGTCGAACGCGTGCTTTCCATGGTCGATGCGGCGCTGTTGTTGGTCGATGCAGTCGAAGGCCCGATGCCGCAGACGCGGTTTGTGACGAAAAAGGCGCTTGCGCTCGGTCACAAAATCATCGTGGTCGTGAATAAAGTCGATCGTCCGGGTGCGCGCCCTGATTGGGTCGTTAACCAAACGTTCGAACTCTTCGACAAACTGGGCGCTACCGAAGAGCAGCTTGATTTTCCGGTCATCTACGCAAGCGGTCTCAACGGCTGGGCGTCGCTCAACGATGGCGAAGTCGGCGAGAACATGGATCCATTGTTCGACACCGTGCTTGCGAAAGTGCCTGTGCCGACACGCGATATCGATGCACCGTTGCAATTGCAGATTTCTGCGCTCGACTACAACAACTACGTTGGTCGTATCGGCATCGGTCGTATTCATCGCGGCACGATCAAACCGAATGCGCAATATGCGCTTCGCTACGGCGACGACGACAAAGGCGTGGCTAAAGTCAACTCGGTACTCACCTTCAAAGGGCTTGAGCGACAAGAGGCGGACATTGCGGTGGCCGGTGACATTGTCGCGATCACCGGCATTCCCGACATCGGTATCGGTTTTACGATTTGCGATCGCGAGAAACCGGAAGGACTGGTGCCGATTGCCGTGGATGAGCCAACGCTCACCATGAGCTTCTGCGTAAACACATCGCCGCAAGCCGGTCGCGAAGGCAAGTTCGTCACATCGCGTCAAATTCGCGATCGTCTGCAGCGCGAATTGCTTTCGAACGTCGCGCTTAAGGTTGAAGACACTGAAGATGCCGACATCTTCCGCGTGTCTGGTCGCGGCGAATTGCATTTGACGATTCTGGTCGAAAACATGCGCCGAGAAGGCTACGAGCTCGCGGTCGGCAAACCACAAGTGCTGTTCCGCACAATCGATGGCGAGCAATGCGAGCCGATGGAGAACTTAACCGTTGACGTCGAAGAGGGGCACCAGGGCGGCGTAATGCAAGCGCTCGGCGAGCGTCGCGCGGAACTCCTAAACATGGAAAACGACGGACGCGGTCGCGCGCGACTTGACTACCGCTGCCCGGCGCGTGGACTCATCGGTTTTCAAAATGAGTTCATGAACCTAACGCGCGGCACAGGGCTTATCAGCCATGTGTTCGACGGCTATTCGCCACATCGCGGCGATATTCCAGGTCGTCGCAATGGCGTGTTGATTTCGCAAGACGATGGCAATGCGGTGGGTTATTCGCTCTTCTCGTTGCAAGAGCGCGGACGCTTGTTCGTGTCGCCAGGCGATATCGTTTACGAGGGCATGCTTGTCGGTATTCACAGCCGTGATAATGATCTCGTCGTTAATCCGATCAAAGAGAAAAAACTCACCAACGTGCGCTCGTCGGGTAAAGACGAAAACATTTTGCTCACACCGCCAGTGCGCCTGACGCTCGAATATGCGGTGGAATTCATCGAGGACGACGAGTTGGTCGAAGTCACACCGAAATCGATTCGTTTGCGCAAGCGCTTCTTGAAAGAGCATGAACGCAAATCGGCGCTGCGTCGCGTTGAAGCGATGGCAACAGCCTAAGGCCTCGTGCATTTCGTCGCAACGGCGCTTCGCTGTTGCGACGAGGTTGCGGCAGTCCGAGAAAATGCGCCGCTCAGGCCTCTTTCGACGCTCGTTTACCGATATTTGCGCTACATTGCAAAAAAACGAGCCGTGTGGGGCGGCACATCATGGCACAACGACCCTTCGATAAAGTTTTTCACATCAAAAGCGCCGACGAAGCGTCGTTCGACGACTCTTATTCGTTCCTGGGCGACGACGACATCACGCTCGCGGCGTACGGCGCAGTCGAGCGTACAGCACCTGCGGCAACGCTCAACGATTTGACGCGCAGTTTCGATCAGGATTTCACGACTGCGTTTTGGCATGACGTGCTGGATCGTTCGTCGACGATGACGTTTTTGCTCGACGAGGTTGGCGTGATTGCGTTCGAGAGTGCGCAGCACTCGCGCATCACCGGCAAGCCGCGCGACTCGACGGTTGGGCAGTCGATTTTCGATGTGTTTGTTATTCGCAAAGACCACAACGTGCGCCTCGCGATGGCGCGCATGGGGCAAGGGCAGCTTGCTCGCCTGAGTTTCGATTTTGAACTCACGCTGGAAAACGGCGAGCGACGCATCTTTATGGGCACTGCGGTCAATGCGCTGACCGATCCGACGATTCGAGCGATGATTTTCTCGGCACACGATGTGACAGAGCGGAAGACGCTCGAAAATCGTCTGCGCCACAACGCCAATCACGATGCGCTCACGGGGCTTTCCAACCGACGCGCCGTTATGCGCTCGCTCACGGTGTGGCTCGAAGAAAACCCAAGCACCGAGGCGACACCCGCCGTGCTCGTGTTCGACCTTGACGGTTTTAAGAACGTGAACGACGCGTACGGTCACGCGATCGGCGATGCCGTGTTGATTGAAATCGCTAACCGTTTGCGCCAGATCGCGCCTGACAAGCTTGGCATTGCGCGTTTGGGCGGCGACGAATTTGTGGTCTATGCGAGATTCGTCGATGTGCAAAACGACGCGCCGCGAATCGCGCAGCGCGTGCTTGACGAAATTCGCAAACCGATCATTGCGGATGGTCACTGGATTTATTCGAATGCGAGTATCGGGATTGCGTCGTACCCCAGCGGTGGGCAAACCGGCGACGATTTGATTCGTAGCGCCGATACCGCGCTACATCAGGCAAAGGACGCGGGACGCGGCGCGATCCGCTGGTTTAGCCCAAAAGAGGCGCTGCGCCAGCGAGAGCAGTTGCTGTTGCGCTCTGAGCTCATGAACGCGCTGCCGAATCACGAGTTGCGCGTATTTTTTCAACCGATCGTGGCCGTGAATACCGGCATCGTTCATTCGTACGAAACGCTGTTGCGTTGGCAACATCCGACCCGAGGCTTACTCACGGCGGCGCAATTTATCGAAGGTGTCGATGGTGCCGGGTTGACCGATGCGGTAACGCAGTGGGTATTGCACGAAGCGTTTGCACAAGCGAGAAAAAGCCTCGTGCTGAGTTCGCGCCCGCTCGCACTCAATGTATCGCCACGCTCGCTTCGGCGAAGCGATTTCGCAAGTCGTTTGCAGACGTCGCTCACGGCTGCCGCCATCTGGCCTAATCAAATCGAACTTGAAATTACTGAAGAGGATTTCGTTCGCGCGGTCGATGAGGCGCCTTCGAATATCGCCGCGCTCAGCGATCTGGGTATTCGCATCATCATCGACGATTTCGGTAAAGGCTTTTCGAATTTCGGCTATCTCACGCGATTCCCGGCGTACGCGATCAAGATTGATCGCGAATACGTGTCGCAAATCGGTCAGAACGAGCGCACCGAGACGTTAGTCGGCGCCCTCGTTGGGCTTGCCGAAGAGTTGGGAATTCAGGCCATTGGCGAAGGCGTAGAAACGCAAGAGCAATGCGAATTTTTGCTGCACCACGGCTGTGTCTTGCAACAGGGTTATTTACACGGGCGACCATCGCCCGCGCTGCAAGCCAACGAAGAGACGACCAGTAGCGTGATGCGCGAACTTTTCGGTGCGCCGAAACTCTAACCGTTATGCGAAACGCCTTTGTGAAGCGCTGCCTGATTGCAATTGTGACGACGCTGTGGTTCGTCACGGGTACGCTTGCGCAAACACATATGACCGCGATGCTCGCCTCGCATGCAAGCATGTCGGATCATCCAGCAATGCCATTGGCTTCTGAGCAAAACGCCCAAATCAATTGGGCGATGCAAGAAAATTACGTCATTATTGATTCTGCCGTTTTTTGGGATGCGGTTGACAATTACTCAGGCGACAATCATTGTGGCTCGGCATGCGTACTGACGATGTCAGCGATGCCTTTGACTGCTATCGCTGCGACGTTCCCGGCGCCATCAACCACTGCGTTGCGCGCGGTTGCAAGCGAGCCTCGCTCTTTCATTCCTGCCGTCGAAACCCCTCCGCCCAGATCGTAGAAACCCGTTGGGTTCTTCGTTCGCTTGCGCTCTTAGCGCCAACGAACGCTCGACTATCGATCTTTGCAGGAGAAACAATGAATCTCATTTCAGTGTCGTGCCCCCCGGGGCCGTACATTCGCAAGGCGCTTGCAATGGCAACGGTACTGCTTACATCAATGGCGAACGCCGGGTTTTTCATTCCGAAGGACACGACGATGGTGATGACCACGCTCTCGCCTGATGAGCAGAACTACGAGGTGGCACACGGCTTTACTCGCAGCGTAAGTGGCTCGGTGGGGCTCACCCGCGTGCAGGAAGGCAGCAGTAGTGCGCCGTGGCGAAATATCGCGATGGCGCAAGCGAATTACTTGCTGTATCGTGCGGGCGACGATAAAGGCATCTTCAACGCGTATGTCTGGGCGGGCCCCCTCGCCGAGCGACTGGAAGCTGCTAGCGGCACTCGCGTAGGCGGGCAAACCGGCCTCTGGCTCGATTACGAAACGCGGCGCATTTACACACGTGTCAAACTACACGCATTTAAAAGCGAGCGCTGGCGACGCAACGAGGTTGTCGCGCAAGCGATGGTCGCACCTTACGCCGCTGACTACGAGGACATTGCGTCCTGGGGTGGTGTGCAAGTTAAACGCGTGAGCGGCGACAAAACGGAGATCACGCCGTATGTGCGCTTTTTCCAACGTCGCTGGTGGGTCGATGCAGGCGTATCGGTCGATCGCGCACATCGCAACAATTTTTTCTTTAACCTAATGGTTACGTTTTAGGAGTTCATCATGAAATCAATCCAAACACTCGTCGGTATCGTTGCGCTTGCGGCCGCTTTTAGCGTGCAAGCCGAAACCGTGAAAGTCAAAGTCGATGGTATGGTCTGCGCATTCTGCGCGGGTGCGATCGAGAAGAAGATGAAGGCGAACAAAGAAACAGCCGAAGTCTTCGTGAGCCTTGAAAACAAAATCGTCGCGGTGTCGCAAAAACCGGGACAAAAGCTCGATGATGCGAAGATCAAGGCGCAGATTGCAGATGCGGGCTACGAAGTCAAAGGCATCGAGCGCGTGGGCGCATCGATTGCTGATATCAAAGCCGAAATCAAGGCGAAGAAGTCGTAGTTGTGACCAACGCCAACGACGTGTTTGACGAGCGCCTCGACTCGCAAAAAGTCAGCGCTCGTCTCACCTGGTTCTCGATTTTCACGAGCGCCTCGACACTTGTGTGCTGCGCGATTCCAGCGCTGCTCGTTGCTATTGGCGCGGGTGCGGCGCTCGCTTCGCTCGTCGGTGCTGTGCCGCAAATCGTGTGGCTGTCGGAGCACAAAACGGCAGTGTTCTCGATGGCTGGCGTCATGCTCGCGATCGCGGGATACTTTCAGTGGCAAGCGCGGTTTGCGCCATGTCCGCTTGATCCTGCGCTCGCCGAAGCTTGCACGCGACAGCGCAAAATTTCGAAAACGATTTACTTCGTTTCCGTCGCGATATATCTGCTCGGCGGATTTTTCGCGTTTGTGTTGCCGGCGATTTTGTATTGATCGAATCGAAGCGACAAAGAGGGCGCTACGGGCGCCCTTTTTTTACGCCTTCGCAAGAACGATATCGAACGTTGCGCCGAGCTTTGCGTCGGCGTCGCGCAACGCGTTGGTGCGCACGGTTAAGCGCGCACGCTCGCGCGAGAAACCGCCGAGACCGCCACGCTCCTCGTTCTCGCCCGCGAAATACATTTGTGTGGTGAGCGGCGCGTAGCCCTTTGCTTCGACACGAAAATGAACATGCGCGGGGCGGCCACCGTAATTCACCGGCTTGATCGTGCGAAAGCGATACCCGCCGTTCGCGTCGCTGGCAACGCGACCGAAACCCTGAAAGCCGCGTTTCAGTGGGCCATCGCTATCGTCACGAGGATGGCGATAACGACCGGTTGCATCGACTTGCCAGATCTCAACCTTCGCGTCGCGAATGGCTTGTCCGTCCACACCCTGAATGCGACCGAGCAAGAGCATGCTCGCGCCCGCGTCGTAGCGTTTTCCATTGACCACGACCAAATCGCCGTCAACGTCGCCGATCCATTCCGCAGGATAGAACGGACCTTCGGTGTCGCGCGGCGTCGGCGAGAGCGCGGGCGTTTGCGATTGCGCAAACAATTCTGTCGCGATCGGAACGGTGGCGATAGAGGCTACACCGAGCAAGGCGTGACGTCGCGAGAGGCTCATGATCAATTCCTAATCAGAATCCGTGCAGAGGAAGCGCACGTACGCATTAGGCGCGACAAGTGCCCGAACGTTCATCAGGGAAACGCTTTTTTGTTTGATCGACAAAAGCCGCACAGACCCAATTTAATTGGGCGATCGGTTTATTTTTATTGCATCTCAATAGGTAATATTTTGAGCACTATCGCCTTATTAATTCGGGCGATAATGGCCGATCTCAGGACTATGTTTTAGTCACGAGCGCATCGATTACATAACCTGCGGCAGCGAGTCCAAGGGATGCAGTCATGTGCATTGCCGAGCCATAGCCAGCGCATGCAAGACCGGCGGCACCATCGCTTGCCGGTGTGCCGCGCTGTTGCGCTTCGCTGTAGATTGCAGTGACGCTAAATTTCTTTTCACCGCGCGGAAAGCCGTAATCCTTACGTAGCGTCGCGCGCAGTTTTGAGAGCAAGGCATCGTTTTTCGTCAGCGTGAGATCGGCTTTACGGATTGCGGTTGCATCGGTTTTTCCACCCGCGCCGCCGCACACGACGATTGGAATGTTGTGTGTCGTGCAATGCGCGATGAGCGCGGCTTTCGCGCGCACCTGATCGATCGCATCGATCACAAAGTTTGTATTCGATGGAATGAGATTTATCACGTTCTCCGGCGTCACGAAATCGTCGATCGTACGCACCATGCAATCCGGCGCAAAACTCAACACCCGCTCGCGCATCGCATCGATTTTGTTGCGCCCGAGCGTTGCATAAGTGGCATGCGCCTGTCGATTCAAATTCGATTCGGCGACGACGTCGAGATCGATCAGTGTCAACGTGCCGACTCCTGAGCGCGCGAGCGCCTCAACCGCCCACGAGCCGACCCCGCCAATGCCCACGATTGCCACATGCGCCGCGCGCAGGCGCGCAAGTGCGTCCGTACCGTAGAGACGCGCGATGCCGCCAAAGCGACGTTCGTCGTCAAGCGCTGCGGGCGACTCGGTCATGAGGGGCATTGCATCGATATTCGTCGAAAGCGCGTATTATGATCGTCGAATCTCGAAAGCTCAGGAATGAACGCATCCCGCCTTTTCGCCGCCGCACTACTGCTCTGGATCATCGTTACGCTGATTTATCTTGCGATTGAGCGACGCGGCATCGCACTCACTATCGTGCCCATTGCCATTGCGCTTTGGTACGCGGCACACGCATCGCGTGTGAAGCAATCGACGCAGCTTGTGTTGCCTGTGCTTTTGTTGCCCGGCGCGTTGATGTGTTTCGTCGGATTCATGCAAGCGCTTGGCTATGGGCGCATGGCCAATGAGGCGATTGCCTCCTTGGCTGGTTTGCGCGCTGCCTATTTCGCGTTCGGTCTCGCATTACACTTCGCGGCCTATTTTTTACTCGCGAACGAATCGCGTGCGAGCGATCACGTCGGCGGCGAGCGCGCAACGCGAATCTAGTCAACGATGCGCGCCGCGGTAATTACTTGGTAGCGTAAGGGTACGGCTGCTGCGGCACTTTCGCGGCATCGAATTCGCCGCGTTCGGTAAGCTCAAGTGGCTTTTTATCCCACCAAATTGCGCGCCCTTTGCGTTGCTCTTCTTCAAGATGCGGCTTCTGAGCCTTGAGTTCGCGAATGAATTTGGTGATGTCCGATTCGTACATGGCAATCTGCTTGTGTGTAATTCTCGTGTTGCCTTAATTCTAAGCGGTGGGTTGTCAGCCGCGCTCGCGATGTCCTGGCATGTGCTCGAGCGGTATGCCGCCTTGCGGTTTCTCTGTTGTTTTTGGTTCACGCTTGCTTCCGGAATACATCTGAAATTCGAACAAGCGACAATCGAGAGCACCGTTGAAGAGCGGCGTTTTCTTCGATGGCTTGAAACCGATGCCGCCCGGCATGTCGCGATCGGCAGTAATGAAGCATGCGGTCCAGCCCGCGAGCTCGCGCTTCATCCACGCACCAAGCAACGGATACCACTCACGCAAACTTGCGAGCTCGTCCATGCGCTCGCCATACGGCGGATTCGAGAGTAACAAACCATTCTCTGCGGGACGCGGCAGTGTCTCTGTCTTTTGATTCGTCAAACGAACGGCCTTCATCGCTTGCGCACCCAACACGTTCTGCAAATGTCGCGACGTTGTCTCAATCGCCGCCGGATTGTTGTCATTACCAAAAATCAATGAGTCCGCGAGCGGCACAATCTTGCTCGCTGCCTGAGCGCGAACATCTTTGAACGCCGCCGCATTGAAGAAGCGAAGTTTCTCGAACGCAAACGGTCGTTGCAAACCGGGTGGCGTATTCGTTGCGATCAATGCCGCTTCGGTGAGAATCGTGCCACTGCCGCACATCGCATCGAGCAAAGGACGATCGCCATTCCATGCCTTTAGTAGCAACATACCTGCTGCCAGGTTTTCACGCAGTGGTGCGGCGAGCCCTTCACGACGATAGCCGCGTTTGAATAGTGCTTCGCCCGCGAGGTCGAGATAAATCGTTGCTTTGTATTCGGTCAAGAAAACGAAGATGCGCATGTCGGGCATCGAGGTGTCGACGCTCGGGCGCGAATTCATCGCGGCGCGAAATTTATCGACGATCGCATCTTTGACTTTGAGCGACACAAAATCGAGCGAGCGCAGTGGCGAACGAATTGCGTTGGTTTCTACGCGAATCGTGTGATGCGCTGCAAACAGATGCGGCCAATCGACGCCGCGCGCGAGACGATAGATGTCGTCTTCAACGCGATACTCCGCTTCGCCAAGTCGCCAGAGCACACGCGAAGCGACACGACTGCCTAAACACGCACGCTGCCCGAGTTCGAATTCACCGCTGCAACCAACGCCGCCATCGGTGACTTCGATATGTTGTCCGCCGAGCGCCGCGAGCTCCGTCGCGAGTGCCTGTTCGAGTCCGCGCGGGCACGGTGCGAAGAATCGCTCGATGGCTTTCGAAGGGGCACTTGCTTTGACGCTAATGGTTGCGCGTTGCGGTGGATTGGGTTGCTTTGGAAGAGGCATTGAGTGCGCTGGGTTTGTAGGCGCGCACCTGGGCGCGCTTCGTTGCATGCGAGCG
>JBOFBL010000149.1:0-18839 GCA_051645545.1 Casimicrobium sp.
CATTAAAATTGCCAATGCTAGCGCGGCTCACGAAGATTGCGGCACGGCAGGCTGAGAAATCCGCGAAACCTCGCGCGACCGCCACGCATCGAACGCACGTGATCGATTTCGTAATTCGGGAAGCGTGCAAGAAAACGACCAATCGCGACCGCACCTTCAAGCCGCGCGACTGCAAGCCCCGCGCATTGATGCGTACCCGAACCGAACGCGAGATGACGATTGTGCTGTCGCGTGATGTCGAGTTCGTCGGGACGTTCAAACTGCGCAGGATCGCGATTAGCGGCACCGATGCACAGCGTGATTCGCGTTTGCGCGGGGAGCGTCACGCCGCCGATCGTCGTCTCAACCGTGCTCATACGATTGCCGAGCTGATTGCTCGATTCGAAGCGCAGAAATTCCTCAACTGCGCTTTTAATGAGTGACGGATTTGTAATCAGCATCATGCGTTGCTCGGGCCAGCGCGTGAGCGCATGAAGCGCGTTACCGATGAGATTCGTCGTTGTCTCATGACCTGCGTTCAAAATGAAAATGCAGTTCTGCAAGAGTTCGGTTTCGCTCAAACGTTCCGTACTTGATTCGCCTTGAATCAGTCGGGTCAATACATCGGTCGCGGGATCGCCCGGACGTGCACGCCTGCGGGCAACGAGCGTGCGCAGGTAGGCGATAAATTCTGTGACAGCGCAGTTGCCGCGATCCATTTGCTCGGGCGTGAGCGTCGGTTCCAACGCCCCCAAAATCGCGAGCGACCAATCGCGAAGCGGTGCGCGTTCATCGTGAGGTACGCCAAGTAAATTACCGATGATTTCAACGGGAATGGCCGCCGCGAAATGCTCGATCAAATCGACGCCGTCGCCTCGTGCGTTGCGTGCAGCAATCTCGTCGAGCAAACGATCAACGAGCTCAATCAGCGCGGGTTCCATCACTTCCACAGCGCGTTGCGACAGCGCGCCGATGATGAGTTTTCGAACACGTGTGTGCAGTGGCGGATCGTTGAATACGAGGCTCGTCGTGTGATGTTCGAAAAGCGGCGAATCGCCGTACTTTGGAAAAAACTCAGCTTTCTTATCCGACGAGTAAGCGAGAGGATCTTTGTACACCTGCAAACAGTCCGCGTAGCGCGTGAGCAGCATCGACCCATCTGGCATGCTGCGCACCGGATCGCGTTCGCGCAAAGCGGCGTAAAACGGACACGGGTCGTCGTAAAACTTGCGAGGCAATGCGCGTAGATCAAACGCTTCGAGCGATACGGTCGGCGTGTGCATAGCTCGATTGTGCAACACGTATGTTTTCGACATCCCCGGAGAAACGTGAATTTAACAATAGCGAATAGATTTGCTATTATTAAATCAGTCGAAAAGGTAAGGCCTAAATGTCGTTATCGTGTTCGGTTGCGGAATGCTGACAGTCGAATACGGTGTACCGTCGCTATATTCGTGCCATCAAACGGTCGGAGGGATTGAACGTTGAGGTTTCTTGAACAGCTTGCGCGCGGCTGCGCGATCTTGGCCGGCGCGATCTTGGTGGGCATCGCCTTGATGACGGTTTACAGCGTGATCGGTCGCGACTTCTTCGGCAAAGCGCTCACCGGCGACTTCGAGTTAACTGCGGTGATGACGGGCGCGGCTATTGCGCTCTTCTTGCCGTGGTGTCAAGTGAAGCGCGGCAACATCATTGTTGATTTCTTTACCGCAAAAGCAAGTGAGTCAACGCGAGGCGTGCTTGATCGCATGGGTGCGTTCTTCATCGCCGCGATGCTCGGTCTTTGCGCATGGCGCGCGACGCTTGGCGGGCTCTCCGCATGGAAGAGTAACTCGGGCACCATGATGCTCGGCTTCCCCGAATGGATCGTCTACTGCTCCATCGTGCCGGGGCTCGCGCTCACCGCGATCATCGCGCTCTTGCAAGCGCTGCGCGGTTTCAGTAAACCAACTGAAGAGGGGCTGCCGCAATGACCGGCATCACGCTCGCGATCCTCATCTTCGCCATCATGCTCTTGATGATGGCGGTTCGCATTCCTATCGCTGCTTGCATGTTCACGGCGGGCGTCGTTGGCTATGTTGCGCAAACTGGTTGGCTACCGCTCGCGAACTTTTTGAACTCGCAATCGTATGCGCGCTTCGCGAGCTACGACCTCTCAGTGATCCCGCTTTTTATTTTGATGGGACATTTCGCAACGCAAGGCGGCTTGTCGCGAGCCCTCTTTCAATTCGCAGCGCATGCACTGGGGCGTTTCAAAGGCGGGCTCGCGATGGCCTCCGTGTTCGCTTGCGCTGCATTCGGCGCGATTTGCGGCTCGTCGGTGGCGACTGCTGCAACGGTGACGTCCGTTGCGCTGCCGGAGATGAAACGCCACGGTTACTCGGGGCGACTCGCCACCGCGACGCTTGCCGCGGGCGGCACGCTCGGCATTTTGATTCCGCCATCGGTCGTGCTCGTGATCTACGCGATTCTTACCGAGCAAAACATCGCGAAACTGTTTGCCGCCGCAATGATCCCCGGCATCATCGCGATGTTTGGCTACATGATCGCGATCGCTATCTACGTGCGCCTCGTGCCCGGACACGCGCCCGAGCACGATGCGGTCGAACATGCGAGTCTGAAAGAGGGTTTACTCGGCGTCGGACCGATCGCGTTGATTTTTTTGATCGTGTTCGGTGGTATTTACGGCGGATTTTTCACACCAACCGAGGGAGCTGCGGTCGGTGCGTTTTGCACATTTATCGCCGCGCTGTTGAAACGTGAAATGACACTTGAGAAATTCAAGAAGTGTTTTCTCGCGACCGCAGAGAGTTCGGCGATGATATTCATGATTTTCTTGGGTGCTGATCTCATGAACTCCGCACTCGCACTCACGCAGGTGCCCAATCAGCTTGCGGCGGCCGTCGGAGCGATGGGTTTGCCGCCGCTCGTCGTAATCGCCGCGATTTTGATCTTTTATGTTGTGCTCGGTTGCGTGATGGATGAGCTTTCGATGATCTTGCTCACGATACCGATTTTCTTTCCGATGGTGATGGGGTTGAAACTCGGTTTGACCCCGGAGCATCAGGCCATTTGGTTTGGCATTTTGGTGCTGATGGTCGTCGGCGTCGGCATGCTCGCGCCACCGGTGGGCTTAAATGTGTATGTGGTCAACAGCATGGCCAAAGACGTGCCGATTGCAGAGAGCTATCGTGGGGTTGTCCCGTTTCTTGTCAGCGATTTCTTGCGCACTGCGTTGGTGCTTTTCTTTCCTGCGATTTCGTTATGGATATTGCAGTTCGTTGGCAAGTAACTATCGAAAACCCGATAAAGCGAAGTTGACGTTAACGTCAAAATTAATGAGTTTGTCATAAGGAGGTCAGTATTTATGGATCGTAGAACCGTACTTAAAGCCGCAGGCGCCACCGCCGTTGCATCGATCGGCGCTCCCGCCCTCGTGGGCTTTGCGCAATCGACCGTCACGCTCAAATTCCACACCTTCATGTCGCCGACGTCGAACGTCTGGCTCACCATGCACAAAGCATGGATGGACAAGGTTGAGAAGGATTCCGGCGGGCGCATCAAATTCGAAGGCTATCCCGCGATGCAATTGGGTGGCACGCCGCCGCAGCTCTACGACCAGGCGCGCGATGGCGTGGCAGATATTACGTGGACGCTGCCAGGCAACACCGCTGGCCGCTTCCCGCGGGTTGAAGTATTCGAATTGCCGTTCATGATGAACAATGCGGAAGCGACCTCGCGTGCCTATTGGGAATACGTGCAGACGATGGCGCCGGACGAGTTCAAAGAGAACCAGTTGATCGCCGTGCAAGTGCATGGTCCCGGCATGTTCCACATGAAAGACACGCTGGTTAAATCGGCGGCCGATCTTAAGGGTAAAAAAGTGCGCGGCCCGACGCGTCAAATTACCAAGATGTTGGGGTTACTCGGTGCGACGCCCGTCGGTATGCCGCTGCCGCAAATCCCCGATGCGCTCTCGAAAGGCGTGATCGATGGCTGCGTGATCCCTTGGGAAGTGGTGCCGTCGGTGAAGGTCAACGAGCTCACCAAGTTCCACAGCGAATTCGCTGCCGACGCAGGTGCGCTCTACACGACCACTTTCGTGATGAGCATGAACAAAGCGAAGTACAACTCATTGCCGCCGGATCTCAAAGCGGTGATTGATAAGAACTCCGGCATCGAAGCCTCGGCGTTCTTGGGTCGCACGCAGCAAAGCAACGATCCGAATGGGCGTAAATCTGCAAGTGATCGCGGCAACACGATTCACACCATTGGCAAAGCGGAAGCCGAAGAGTTCAAGAAAATTTGTGCGCCGATTTATCAAGAGTGGATCGATGACATGAACAAGCGCGGGTTCGATGGCAAAAAACTTTTTGATAGCGCAAAGGCGCTCATCGAAAAGCATGGCAAAAAAGCTTAAGCGTCACTTGAAGTGACGAAAAAGCCCGCGATCTGCGGGCTTTTTCTTTTTGTGCAGTGTGTTCTTCGCGACATGCGCGATCAACGCTGCCCACGCGGCGGTAGCTTTTTCCAGGCTTCGACCACGGATGGCGCGTCAATGGACGCGACAGATGCTTGCGCGTCCTCGTTACGGCCACCCAACGCATGCACGGTCGAGCGAGGCGCGCGAGGCGCCCAGCGCTGCCAGCCAAACGCACCGAACAACACCACGAGTGGGCAATCCATTGCAGCGGCTACATGTGCGGGCCCCGTATCGATTGAAATCATGCTGTGCGCGAACGACGACAGCGCAACAAGGCGCGCGAGTGGCAGCTCGTTCGCGGCGGCGAGCACGCGATCGTCATTGCAGAGCGCCGCAATCTCGTTGACCATTTCCGCCTCGCTAGGTGCACCACAAATAACAACGCGAAAATCGCTATGTTCAGCGAGTACGGATCGAATGGTTGTTGCCCAACGGTCGTAGGGCCAAAACTTATCATGCGTGGTGCGCTTCCAGGTAAATCGCTTCGTCGTCTTTTTGTTGCCCGGTTGAATCAGAACAAAACGATGTTCGATGAGTCCGCGCGAGCTCATCCACGTGCGCGCGTCGTCGTACCATGCGGCGGGCGCATGTAAGCGCGGCTGTCCGCTGTCCTGCACGAGCGCGGTGTCGCTGCCAACGCTCTGCCACCAATCGGCCCAATGCGCGTTATTGCCTGGCCATTTTGACCACAAATAATGGATTCGCGTCGACGGCACTGCGCGCTCGACCAGTCGCCGCGCGTGCGGGTCGGGATCGCACAAATACACCGGCCCGGTTTGTGTTTTCAACCAACGCACGGCATCGCGTTGGCTGGGTGTGAGCCAATAAGAGCGCTTGCGGCTCGCGACCAATGTCACCTTGTTTACGCGCGGATCGTTGTCAAACAATGTTCGTGTCCATCCACCCGAGGAAAGCAAGGCGACTGGCTGCCGGTAACGCTTGACAAGTTCTTCGATCAGTACCGTCAGCAGAACTGCATCGCCAAGGGCGGCGAAGCGGACGACGATCGGTGCGCTATCAGACTGTATGGGCGAAGTGGGTTTGGCGTGCTGTGGTACGTGCGGCGCGTCGGCGAGCATGGTCGATGATTGGCTGCATTAAGTGTCGTTCTTATGCGGAATTAGAGCATGATTGCGCGCGACTTATGCGCTCAATCGAACGGATACACCACGCCAATCTGCGTGCGAATGCGATCAAGCCAGCCCAGCGTTTCGCAAGTTTCCCGATGCGAGATTCGATCGCTTTCGATGCGTCCACCGCGAATGCAGCGCATCGCTTCCTCGATTTCATATTCGAACCCGTTAACACGAAATGATCGATCGATGTGGATCGATTCAGCATTGCAATGCGTAAGAGTTGCGCGCGTCGCCTGCCAAAAACCTGGGTGTAGCGTGATCGTGCCGCGCTCGCCATAGATGTGAAACGCATTTTCTGCGCTGCTGTCGAACGCACAGACAAACTGCGACGTCACCTCATTAGCGAAGGTGAGCGTGGCCGCAAGTCGGCGATCAACTCGAGTTGTACTTATGGCTGCGCGTGCGTCGACGGCGGCAAGTTCCGGGCACGCACCGAACGCCTGTTGCATTGCCCAACGCGTTACCGTGACGTTGTAGATGCCGATATCGAGCAACGCACCGCCGCCGAGTGCGGGGTCGTAGAGTCGTGAATTTAGATCGTATTTCGCGTTGAAACAAAAGCTCGATTGCATTGTGCGAATAGCGCCGATTTCGTTGTTACGCAACCATTGGCCAACTTCATCATAGATCGGAAGGAAGCGTGTCCAGACGGCTTCCATCAAAAACGTGTTCTGTTCTCGTGCGAGCGCCGCGAGTTCGACTGCTTTGCGAGCATCTGTCACCATCGGTTTTTCGCAAAGCACAGATTTCTTTGCGAGAAGGCAGACGCGGATCGCATCGACGTGAAACGGATGCGGCGTTGCGATGTAAATGCCATCAACGTTTGGCGACGCTAATACGTCGGCGAGCGATTCAGTCGCGCGAATGCCGTTTTTCGCGCGGCGCGACCAGTGTTGCGCAAACGCTTGCGCACGCTCCAGGTTTCTGCCTTGCGCGTACTCGATATGCGTGCCGTGCGTATTGCAAACGGCC
Source organism: Casimicrobium sp. (assembly GCA_051645545.1). Classification (GTDB taxonomy): domain Bacteria; phylum Pseudomonadota; class Gammaproteobacteria; order Burkholderiales; family Casimicrobiaceae; genus Casimicrobium. The sequence continues at coordinate 6,571 of JBOFBL010000149.1, forward strand.
TCGGCGAAGCGATGTGCAATCGCGCCAGGCCCAACGATTGCCCAACCAAAGCTCTTTTTCATGACGCGAGTTTAGCGACGAGCATCGCTAGCGGTCGGTTCAATTAATTTCCGTAAAAACGTAAATAAATGAGTGATTCAGTCAATTTTTCGCGAAACAGTATTCATTGCAATCGTCGGTTGCCTAGGTGTATTTTGTTCTTGCTTGATAAATACGAAATTACGTGATAACGTATAAATATGGTGAAATCGGTAAAAAGCTCGAAGCAAACCGCCAGGAAGAGCAGGTTGCGCAGCACGGTGCCTGCTTCGCGGTTAACAACGTCGGTCGAGGCGCGCCTTCTTGCGCTCGAAGAGGCCGTCGCCGCACTTGGTGTTGCGCCGCATGTGGAAGCGCAGCGTGCTACATCGCTGCCGCCGAAGTTCTGGGCGATTGATCACATCGCACAACACGGTAGCGAAAAAGGCGGCGTTGTATTCGCTGGGCAGGTGACGCTACCTGCAGGCGAGACCTACGCGTGGCAGATTCAGGACGGCACCAATGATTTGATGGCTGCCGAATGGAGCGTCGCAAACGCACCGCTCGCCGCACTTGCACATCCAATGCGATTGACGATTTTGAAAGCGCTGCTCACTGGAACGCGTGACACACAGTCACTGCAGGTGCTACCTGATATGGGCACCACGGGTCAGCTCTATCACCATTTGAAGGAGCTCGAATCCGCAGGATGGATTCGACAACCGCGTCGTGGTGAATACATCGTACTCGCGGAGCGCGTCGTACCGCTGCTCGCGATCATTTCGGCTTGTGAAGTCATCAACAAATAGGAGTTAGGAACGATGAAAATGGAATGGATGCTTACCTCGCGACACTACTTGAATATAGCGCTCGGCTACTTAGCGCCTGTCGTCTGGTGCTATCTTGCGATGCTCGTTGCGTACTGGGGTTTAGGCCTTTTCGCAGGCAAAGCCGTCGCACAGTCGCTTGATTTCAAGAATTTGCAACCTACGATCGAAACGGTTCGCGCGTCGCACAAGTTGCCAGCGCTCGGCGCCGTACTTGTGACTTCCGAAGGCGTGCAATCGCTCGCAACGAGTGGCGTTCGGAAACGCGATGACAAGACGCCAGTGACCAATGACGATCTTTGGCATTTGGGATCCGATGGCAAAGCAATGACCGCGACCATGGTTGCGCGGCTTGTCGAAAAGGGCATGATGAAATGGACACAAACACTCGGTGAAACCTTTCCCGAACTTGCGCCGCAGATGAGTGAAGATATGAAATCGGTCACTATCACGCAGCTCTTGTCGCATCGCGCAGGCTTCGATGCGAATTTCGACATCATGCAATATGCCAATCGTAAAGACTTAGCCGCTGCTCGCGTCGATGTGCTCAAAGAAGCGATGAAGAAGGGACTTCGTTCGAAGCCTGGCGAAAAATTTCTCTACTCGAACTGGAGCTACACCGTCGCCTCCGCGATGGCGGAGCGCGCGAGCGGTAAGTCGTTCGAAATGCTCATGCGCGATGAAGTCTTCGCGCCACTTGAGATGAAGAGCGCCGGTTTTCAAGGCACCGGTACCGTTGGCAAAATCGATCAACCTTGGCCGCATACGGCAAACGGCAAACCGGCGCCGAGCAACGGACCAGAGATGGACAACGTGCCCACGATGGCAGCGGCCGGCACGATGCACATGTCACTCGCCGATTGGGCGAAATTCGTGCGCGAACATTTGCGCGCAGCGCAAGGCAAAAGCACGTTCCTCAAAAAAGAAAGCGCCGAGAAATTGCACACACCTGTCGGCAATGATTACGCGCTGGGCTGGCTCACTGCCAAACGCGGTTGGGCAGGCGGCATGGCGCTTAATCACGCGGGCGATAACACGATGAATTTCGCGCTTGCGTGGGTGGCACCCGCGAAGGATTTCGCCGTGCTCGTTGCGACCAATCAAAGTGGTGCTCATCCCGCAACGGATGAGCTTGCAGGCGCGATGATCATGGCGTGGACGAAGCGTTAACGCACTAAGAATGTGACTTAGTTCTTGTTATAACAATCAATACTATTGCCCAATTTAATTGGGTAATAGTAAAGATTATTGTTATTTTCGAAAAACTATGAAAAATACTAAACGCCCCATATTTATAAGGCAATAAGGTAAATTGTTTACTAGTGAATTTTGAGCTTCTTTTGCTTGCTACCGGCATTGTGCTTTTGCCGAACGAAGCATCGGCGTGGAACGCATAAGTTCGATGTTCCTCTATCGTTTCAATCATGTTTGAGCGGCGTTTGCAGCAAACTTTTCGATGGGGCGAACGCGGGCACCTTGTGAATTTCATCGCTTCGAATCGACACTTAGCAATAATCGCAAGGTGAACCGCAACGACAATCGCTTCCCGTCCATCGAATCGCTACGCGCATTTGAAGCCATCACGCGACTGGGCAGCTACGAAAAGGTCGCGCAGGAGCTTGCAATTACCGCGAGCGCCGTGAGCAAACGAATTGCAGCGCTAGAAAGCTTGCTCGGTGTCGCGCTACTTGATCGCAGCGGTCGAGTGCTCGCCTTGAGCGCTGCGGGAAAAGAATATCTCGATCAAGTACGCGAAGTGCTCACGCAACTTGCAGCGATTGGTCTGCATCGGCGCGCAGTGCAGACAACGCCGCGCCTGCGCGTGCTCACGCCGCCCACCTTTGCGCGAGAAATTCTCGTGCCGCGATTGAAAGCGTTTACTGATCGCCATCCGAAGTGCGAGATCGAAGTCGTTGTTGCGATTCCGTATCTCGACATGGCCGTGCCTGAATCCGATGTCGCCGTGAGTTTCGGACCGCGTTTTGCGAGCGCCCACGGTCGCGCGCACGATCGCGAGCCGCTGTTGTTTGAAGACGTGTTCGCGGTCGCGTCGTCTGCATTCGTGAAAAAACATCGCTTGCGTAAGCCGGAGGATGTTTTGCGTGTGCCGCTTGTTCGCTGCCCGATCGAGCCGTGGCGTCCGTGGTTTGCGGCGGCTGGCATCGATAGCGACGAACCGACTCGCGGCGTAAAACTGGTTGACCTTGGTCTGTCGATCACGGCTGCTGCTTCGTCGCAGGGCGTTGCGCTTGCGCGCGCGAGCATTGCGAAGCGTTGGCTTGATCTTGGCGAAGTCGTCGACGTGTTCGACATTCGAGCGACACCGCAATCCGGCTATAGCCTCACAGTGCACCGTGCCGACGATGTTGCGCTTGATTTCGCGCAATGGTTACGTGGCGTGTGTGCGAAGCTGGAGCGCGGTTCTCGCTAAATCGGAAAAAATTTCCGGACATAGATTCTCAATTGAAATCCAGGCATTGATAGCATCCCGTCAGTAGGTTCCCATACTCGCGGGAAAATGGATTCACGCATGCGCGTGAAGGACTGGAGGAAAAACAAGATGCCGATCATCACCAATATCGAAGACCTGCGCGTTCTCGCGAAAAGACGCGTGCCGAAAATGTTCTACGACTACGCCGACTCGGGCAGTTGGACTGAGAGCACCTATCGTGGCAACGAAACGGATTTTCAGAGCATCAAATTTCGCCAACGCGTCGCGGTCAACATGGAAAACCGCACGACGAAAACGAAGATGATTGGGCAAGATGTCGCGATGCCTGTTGCGATTGCGCCGACGGGCCTGACGGGCATGCAGCACGCCGATGGCGAAATTCTGGGCGCGCGTGCGGCGAAAAAATTCGGTATTCCCTTCACGCTCTCGACGATGAGTATTTGCTCGATCGAGGACGTCGCGAAAGGCACCGACGGCCATCCGTTCTGGTTTCAACTCTACGTGATGAAAGATCGCGATTTCATCAACAACTTGATTGATCGCGCAAAGGCGGCGAACTGCTCCGCACTCGTGCTCACACTCGATTTGCAGATCCTCGGGCAGCGCCACAAGGATTTGAAGAACGGCCTTTCCGCGCCACCGAAGCTGACGATCCCAAACATCATCAACATGATGACCAAACCGCGTTGGTGTATGGGCATGCTCGGTGCCACGCGACGCGAATTCGGCAATATCGTCGGGCATGTGAAAGGTGTGGAGAACATGAGCTCGCTCTCTGCGTGGACTGCGCAGCAATTCGATCCCGCGCTCAACTGGGGCGATGTTGAATGGATCAAAAATCGCTGGGGCGGAAAACTGATTCTTAAAGGCATTCAAGACGTTGAAGATGCGAAGCTCGCGGTTGAATCAGGCGCAGACGCCTTGATCGTTTCCAACCACGGCGGTCGTCAACTCGACGGTGCAGAAACCTCGATTCGCGCGCTCCCAAAAATCGTCGCCGAAGTCGGCAACAACATCGAAGTGCACATGGACGGCGGCATTCGTAGCGGCCAAGACGTGCTGCGCGCCACCGCGCTCGGCGCGAAGGGCACCTACATCGGTCGTGCGTGGCTCTATGCGCTAGGCGCGATGGGCGAAGAGGGCGTTTCGAAATGCTTGGAACTCATTCAAAAAGAGCTTGAACTTTCGATGGCTTTTTGTGGGAGAACGGATATCAACAAGGTCGATCGGTCGATTTTGTTGGAAGGGACGTATCCGACCTACTGACGGTTGTTAGCGAGTAGCGATGCAATAGTTGGAGAGAAGTCATCAAAAAGGCCGCTACAGGTGTTGTGTGTTTCTAGCGGTTTGCCAATGTTCTGGTTCTGTACTCCAAACCTATCGCGCAGAGTTTTGTCAATCAATTCTCGCGTGGGAATTGATAGTCCTCTTGTAGTGTAGATTGCACGCCGGTCTCGCGGAGTTTGCGAAGTTATTGTTTGCGGCGCGATCAGCTTAACGTTGTCCTGTTGGAAGCTGAAACCGAGAAAAACGAGGAGTTGCGCTTGGGACGTGCGCCGACGTATGGTTTCAATCTCTGCTGTCGACGAATTTCGACGTTCGCTAAAGGTCTCAATACCACTTGCGCTCGTCGCCAAATGCGCGGGGGAATCGATAGTGTGTCCAAAGCGAACACCTGCGCCATCCGTGGAAGTACAAAAGGCACCGACGCAACCATAGGGTCGAACGAACTCCAAGTGATTCAATGTCTTCTTTGCTTCGTGGAAATCAATCGAGTAGTACCGCATGATTGCGAAAGTGAGAAACTGCTCAATACAGCGGTCGTAGTTGAAAACTATCATGCAAACATGGCCCAACAACCTCTCAAGATCGTCCTTTGTTCGCGATCCGGCCATCAATCGAAACCACTTCGTGTACCAAGAGTCGTTTACACGTGGATCGTCAAACTTTAGCGTGTTGTAGTAGTTTGACGGATCGACGTAGAGCGTGCTGTGTTGTTCTGCAGCGAGAATTTCGTCAACGATGGCCAATTTCGCCAATGAGGCGACAAAAGAGTCCCCAGCCTTTGAGTCAATGTATTGATCAATCGATGGCATCAGACTTACTGCATCACGTATTTCCTTCGCGGCTTTGAAGAGTTGATTGCTCGCTTCGCTTCCTTGCTGAGCTTTGAGCATCGACACCGCCGCTTTGAGTAACTTCGGCGGCGGTTGCACGTAACCGTGGTAATCCTTGTCTGATCCGAGTAAGCGGGAAATCCTCTGCGCAAGCTCGGCGCCGACCGGCAGTCCAGCCTCGGCACTAGCTCCGGCCCCGACCACGAATACGATAGGGCGTTGAGTGTTTGTCGTCATGCGAATTCCGTAATGTGAGCGAGAGTACTGAGTATCGCTGACTGCAGTTCAACTGCAGCAACGAGTTGACATGAAGGGATGCGTGGCCATCAAAGTCGACTCCAAGACGTTTGGTACTGCAGCGGTTGCCTTTATTTGCTCCAGATTTCCTCTTCGGTGTAACCGAGCTCCGCAAACTCCTCCGCCCGCAAATCTGTCTCACCTTCACAGAAAAACTCATCCAACTGCGGCGGCTTTACGTGCGTGCCCGCGAGCATCGCATGTGCTTGTCCACGATGATGGACTTGATGCTGGAAGAGATGCGCGAGCAGTCGCGTGCGTGTGTCGCGCTGAGGCTTGCTTGGGCGGGCGATGGTGACGTAGCGCGTTAACTCGTCGTCGCGCAGTTGTTTGCAGTATTCGATCAAGCGGCGGTCGACGGCGAGTTGTTCGCGTTGCAGCTCTGCGCAGGTGTCGAACGGTTCGTCTTCCTTGAAAAACACGTAGCAGTCATCGTGCGGCGGATCGCTGCGCAGCTCGCGCTCTAGCGCGTCTACGTAGAACCAATCAACGGTCAAATTGTGATTGAGTGTCATCTTGATTGTTGGGAAGAAATTCACGCGCGTTGCAATGAAATCTGCGTGCGAGAGTTGCGCGCAAGCCTTGTACAAACGATGATTGGCCCACGCGTTGTTGTAGGCCATAGTAAGGAAGTGATGCGATAGCGGATTCATTTGGATGCTACGAGGCGCGCGAAACGTGTAGCCACAAGCGTAACAACGATTGCAGTGAATTGCTCCGATCAAAAACAAAAAGCCCAACGGCAATGCGTTGGGCTTTTTGGGTTCGCAAGCATCTTTTCAGACGCCGCGAAGCGTTGCGCCTTAGCGATTAGGCGGGTGGCATCACCACGGTGTCGACCACGTGAATCACGCCATTGCTGCATTCGATATCCGTTTTGGTCACGGTCGATGCGTCGTTGAGTTTCACGCCGTCTTTGGTGCCGATTTTGATTTCGGCGCCGTTGACGGTTTTAGCCGTTTTGCCGTCCATTGCCATGACGTCTTTGGCCATCACTTTTCCAGCAACAACGTGATACGTAAGCAAGCTCTTCAGTTTTGGCACGTCTTTAATTAAGGCGTCCAACTGACCCGCAGGCAACTTCGCAAACGCTGCGTCGTTAGGGGCAAAAACCGTGAACGGTCCTGCGCCTTTGAGCGTATCGCCCAAGCCTGCAGCGGTGATAGCGGAAGCTAGCGTCTTGAAGTCGCCAGCGGCGATTGCGGTATCGATGATATCGTGCATAGTGCAGAGATCCTTTGGTGTGAAACTAAATGATTGTTCTTCAACCGGCCGGACGAAGAACGAGAGGATCGCGATATCGTGCGTCGAGTATACGCTGCGCTTGTATCGAAATTTTTACGTTTTTAACAATGGCTAGTGGCGGCGCGTGTGGAGCACTTCTCACGATCACTCGCGCTTCAAATTAACCCAATCGCGTGTTATCTTTCTTTTGCTGAAAACAAATGGAGGTCAATATGAGGTTAGCGATCTACACATCGGTTTTGTGTTTGGGGTTCGCATGTGCGAGCGTGAACGTGCATGCACAAGATGGCGCGGTGTATCACGTGAACGACTCAGCTTCACAAGCGCTGAGTGCGTTGCGCAATGTGCGCAATCATCTAGACGTCGCGCCTGACACAAAGATCGTCGTTGTCACTCATGCGCAAGGCGTCGACATGTTGATGGAGGGCGCGAAAGATGAGAAATCGAAAACGGAATACGCGCCGCTGGTTGGCGCGTTAAAAGCACGTGGCGTCAAATTCGAGATTTGCGAGATCACGCTCAAGAATCGCAATCTGAAGAAAGAGCAGTTCATTCAGGAGGCGGATTACACACCGTCGGGTGTCGTTCGTATCGCAACCCTGCAATCGCGTGAGCGCTACGGTTATGTAAAGCCGTAAGATCGCATCGTTACGAATCGTGGCTTGATATGTCGACCAATAAAACACAAGTAACCGATCTGTCTTTCGACGAATTTCTTTCTGCATCGGTCGATCCCGTGTGTCATAACGATTGTCGAGCGATCGCTGCGATGATGCAAAAGGTCACGGGCGAAAAACCGGTGATGTGGGGCGCGAGTCTCGTGGGTTTCGGGCGCTATCGATACAAGTATGAAAGCGGCGGCGAAGGCGAGTGGTTCGTAGTCGGCTTTTCGCCTCGAAAAAACGACCTGACGATTTATCTTCTATCGGGCTTCGACCGGTTTGAAGCACTTTTTGCGAAACTCGGAAAACACAAGATCGGTAAGTCGTGTGTTTATGTGAAAACGCTCGCCGACATCGACCTAAAAGTGTTAACTCAGCTCATCAAAGACAGTGTCGCCGCCATGGAGGCCGAGCGGGTTCGCTAACGAATTGTGCGCGGCACCTTAAGGGCGACGACTGGTCGAACTATTGCTCGATGAGTATTTTCGCACTACAGAGCACTGCAGTTCCCTCGCCAATGTTTCTCCTCTTTTTCGATTAGCACAGTGACTGCGATGCTGATGCCAAAAAGAAAATACATTAACGACATAGGTATTTCTCCATATGTAGATGACTGTTTTTGTCGGTATGTTGCGCCTTCCGTGCAATAGCTGAAACTATCAATTTTTGGGTGCCGGTTTCGAAGTCTGCTGGAAATGTCGCATTGCAGCGAAAATTATTGTTCTGTCGATACGCCGATAACGCGCCACGGGCTCTGCGACAATTCGAATATGTTGTGCCGTCACCAATGTTTCGCCTGCGGCTGGAAGCAGCTATTAAGTGTGTGGTTTGCTGTTTTGGCAACCGCAGTATTTGCAGCGGACCCGCAATCGATGGCTACGAATGCATCGGATAAGCCCGACGTAAGCGGCGTGATCGTGAAGTTCGATTCGGAACGCAGCAAAGATCCGCGCATGGCAAGCGAACGCGGACGCGCGTCAGCGATATCGGCGGCAGCGTCGCAGCAAATGGGTCGAAGCGTTCAGCTTAGTTTTTCGCGTGAACTTGCCAATGGCGCCGAACTTCATCGATTCGATGCGCCTCGCACCCTAGCCGAAGCAGCAACAATCGCAAACACGATTGCGCGGTTACCCGGTGTGACCTATGCAACGCCCAATCGGCGCATGTACACGCAGGTTGTTCCCAAGGACGTTCAATACGGTTTGCAATGGGGCTTTCGTTACAACGCAAGCGAGCAGGGGGCAAATTTCGAATCGGCGTGGGATGTTTCTCGCGGTAATCCAAACCTTACGATCGGTGTCGTTGACAGCGGCGTTGCCAAGGCACATCCGGAACTCGGGCCTCAGCTTCGCAGGCATCCTCTGTTTCCCAATGGCGGTTACGATTTTTATCGTGGCATTGATGCGTCCACCGGAGAGCCCGCGCCAAGAGACAACGACCCGGAGCAGGTAGCGAATCCATGCGGCCACGGATCGCACGTGATGGGCACGATTGCGGCGCAAACCAAGTACGCAGGTGCGGGATCGGGCACCGGCGTTGCAGGCGGCGCACCGAGCTCGAAAGTGCTGATGGCGCGTGCGCTTGATTTTTCGGGTGAAGAAGCCGATGTGATCGATGCGATGCTTTGGTTGGGTGGCGTCGCGGTGCCCAATGTTGCGACCAACCCGAACCCAGTGAGTGTGATCAACATGAGTCTGGGCGGCTCAGGTGCCTGCGGCGCAGGCTATAGCGATGCCGTTTTGCAATTGACGCGGCGCGGCGTGGTGATCGTTGCAGCGGCAGGCAATAGTTCTAGCGACGTGGCGAATTTTTCGCCCGCCAATTGTCCGGGTGTGGTTGCAGTGGCGGCCAGCACGGTTGACGGCGATCGCGCATCGTTCAGTAATTTTGGCGCGGGTGTGACGATTACAGCACCGGGCGACGCAATTTTCTCCGCTTGCGGTAGCAATGGTCAGAACGACTACAAAAGCGGCACCTCCATGGCCGCGCCGCATGTGACGGCTGCCATCGCACTTGCGCGTGGCGCGAACCCCGCGCTTACCGGCGCCCAGGCTGTGCTCGCATTGCGCGCGGGCGCGCGAGCGTTTCCTTCGCTGAGCAATTGTTCGACCGCGACCTGCGGCGTCGGTTTACTCGATGCGCGAGCAACGCTCGATCGCGCGCAACCGAATGCATCAGCGGTCGTCGGCTGGGCGAGCGGTGCGCAAAGCATTCGCGAAAACGATGGTAGTTTGACGCTGTCGCTTACGCGGCTGGGCGCAACGGCGAGCGCAGTCAGTGTCGATGTTGCTGCAATCGATGGCGTCGCGGCGTTGGGGCTCGATTTCGATGCGCCAACGCCATCGCGGGTGAGCTGGGCAGCGGGTGATGCGACCGATAAGAAGGTCACGATTCCTGTGCGCTATCGCAGCGGTGAGCAGGGCGCGCGTGAATTTTCGATGTCGCTGACATCTGCGACTGCGGCAACTTCCATCGTTGCGCCGTCTGTGTTGCCGATTCGCATCACCGAAGTGGATTGCAACACGGTCGTTCCGATTGCGGTGGGCGACATTGCAAATGGCGATCTGGGGCTATCGGGCAATACCTATTGCCGAGGCGGTGTGCGTGGTCCTGAATACAACACGGTGCGTTATCGTTTCACGGCGAATGCCGGCGATCTGGTGACCATTGCAGTCAACAGCACGACGACCACGGGCATCCTTGATCCCTATGTTTACCTGCTCGATGCAAACTTTAAGGTGCTTACAGAAAATGACGATATCCAAAACGGCGTTCGTCGTAATTCGTTGATTGAGCTCTTCCCGGTTCCAGCGACGGGCACGTACTACATCGACGTGACCACGTGGAGCCCAACTGCGGACAATAGCGGTACTTACACGATTTCGTTAAGCCCGTGTGGATCCTATCGCGCTGCCGCCGCTTGCAATTTAGATGTCGACAACGACGGTTTCTTCGATCGCAACGACGCAACCATGATCGTGCGCCGCATGCTGGGTTTCACGGGTACGAATATCGCCGCGAACATGACTTACCGCAGCTGCGCGCAGCGTCAAGACGGCGACGAGATCGCCGATTTCATCGATTCGCAGATTGCGCTTAACGCGACGACGAATGCGCGCGCTTACGATATCGATGATGACAAGGTCGTCTCTGCGACGACCGACGGGTTGCTACTACTTCGCGTCGCGCTTGGCGTGCCCGATGCATCGCTCGTAGCAGGCGCTACCGGCGCTGACGCACAGCGCACGAGTGCGACGCAGATTCGCGATTATTTGCAAAACAGTTGCGGCAATCGCTGACACGCCACGCGCTTACAAATTCTCGCGTGTCGCTTCGTAATCGTGTGATTGCTTAACTCGCCCAGCGATTGGCCAGGCCACTTGCGTTGCGTCGACAAACGATAAAACCGTCTAGCGTGAGTCGCGCTGTGCTTGGATCGTTGCTTAGTTTTTCGGGCGCTGCGATGTGTGCGGCGTGAAACATTGCGCCGTCATAAACGATCAATCGGTTAAAGCGCGGCGGGATGACTTTAGTGAGCTGAAAGTAGGCGTTATTCTCGGTGCAGTAGCCGCGGGCAACGTTGTAGCGCGCTGCGAATTCGTCTTCGCTCAAGGTCGCGCTATCGCGAGCGAGTCGTGTGGCTTGTTCTCGCGAGATTCGAGGTGCGTAGAAGCCGGTGCCGCCAAGTGTTTCGTCGTGAAATAGGTGGAGTTTCATGTTAACCACCGTTTGTTCTGTCGAAACACCATAGTCGCTGCGCAACGGTAACCACTGCGCAGCGCGAAGTTCGTGTGGCGCGAGTGTTGCCATCGACAGGCGCGTCGAGCTGTTCAAAATGCGCCGTGCGTCGAAAAAACCTTTTAAGTGTTGTCGAAAAAATTCTTCGAGCTTCGCTGTGAAAGCGTCCGCCATGCGCAGTTCGACGCCCGGTGAGCTCAGTGTTTGCGAACGCCTGAACGCGGCTTTGGTTTTTACGGCGAATTGCACGAGCGCGTCGGGATCCGCCAGCGCGTTATCGATGACGAAGGCGTGCACATTGGGCAGCACTTCGGTGGACGTAATTTTGAGGTGATCGGAAAACACGGACGCGTAACTCTGTGTGAATTTTTCTATACGGTTACTGGCACGACGCCGCCGAGTTTTTCGGTGATCTCGCGCGCAGTGTGCGCGACGAGAGGCCCTAGTTTCAAAATGCGCTCGTCGCTCAAACGCGCGATCGGGCCCGCGAGCGAAATTGCACCGAGGGGTTCCGAGTATTCGTCGTAGATGGGGGCGGCGACACAGCGCAAACCGAGCGCATTTTCTTCGTCATCGTAGCTGTAGCCGCGTGCGCGAATTGCGCCGAACTGAAGTCGTAATTGATCGACGTCGGTCGTCGTTTTTTGCGTGAGTTTTTGCAGTTTCGATTCGCGAAAAAAGATTGCGAGTTCATCTTCGGGCAACGCGGACAAAATCGCTTTGCCGGAACCCGATGCGTGCGCTGGCAGGCGCGAGCCCAGGCGCACGAGCATGCGCATGACTTCGTGGCATTGGACTTGCGCAATGAAGCACACATGCGTGCCGTCGATGATGGAGAGGTTCGCCGTTTCGCCGGATTGCTCCATGAGCTTGCGAAGGTACGCGTGCGATTCGCCGACGAAGTCGCGATTCG
>JBOFBL010000150.1:0-1067 GCA_051645545.1 Casimicrobium sp.
TCGCGTTTGCCGATATTGAGTAAGCGCCCCGCCGCGACCTCGGTGCCACCGAATTCGACGACGTTGGTGAGGCGCGAACAAAACGGTTGCAAATCGAGCGCGAGGATCGAGGCAAGATGCGACGAGAGGCCAAAGCCCAAGGTGTAGACCTCGTTGGCTTTGGCAATCAAAGCGACGATGGCATTCAGTGTCTTTTGATCGAGACTCTCCGCGGCGCTGCGCACATTGGCCACACTGACCTCAAGCCCCGAGAGCAGTACCGAAGCGCCGCCCGACTTACTCGCACTCGATTGAATCGAGGAGCGCAGTTTTTCCACTGGTTGCAACATGCCTTGCAATGAATCCGCCGCCGCCGAGCGCAATCCTGGATAGCCGTCGTAACCTGCGGCGCGCGCGAAACGCGAGAGTGTCGCCGCCGACACACCGGTGCGCGACGCGAGTTCTTCGATCCCGATAGCCGGGATGCGCAGCGGATTGCGCAGCAAGTATTCGGCAATCGCGCGATTGGATTTTGAACCGGAGTTCTGCAATTCGAGCAACCGTCGGCCGAGCGGCGAGCGGGCGAAGGTCAACTCCGGCGTGCCAACCGCGACGAGGTCGGCTGCGTTCTTGTTCGAGGCTGTCATTAACAAATTCTTTCTGGCGAAACTCATAGCCGCATTGCGAGCCGATAGCGATTGTTCACTATTTGCACCTTGTACGGCGCGATCCGTTGCATTTTCGGAACGCGACGCCAAAAATCATTTTGCAAGTTTTTTTTCATTTTGTCTATTTTTGCAAACTCCGCTATATTGCGGTTTACAGTTTCGCGACAGTCCGCAACACATCTCTCTCGTTTCGTAGATTGCAGGAGTTATTCATGGTTAGCACTCGTAAGGTTCTCGCAGCACTCGCGCTCGGCACGGCGGCGCTCGTTGCCTCCGTCGGTTATGCGCAAGCGCCCGACTGGAAAAAAATTCGTATCGGCGTCGAAGGCAACTATCCGCCGTTCTCGCAAATCGCGCCGAATGGCGATTTGTCCGGTTTCGATATCGATATTGCGAACGCCATTTGCGCGCAACTCAAAG
>JBOFBL010000151.1:0-3802 GCA_051645545.1 Casimicrobium sp.
ATCCCTCGTTTGGCTTTGGGTTTTGCGTAGCGGCGGTCAACGCCAACGGTGTCGGGTTCGACACCTCGTTTGGCGGCACCGGACAGACATTTCTTCCGCTACCGGCTGGATATCCCAACGCCGTCATCAATTCGATTGCTTTGCAACCCGACGGAAAGCTCTTGGTGGGCGGCACCTGTTTCGTCAGCGCAACGCTGCCTGCGAACTCCTCCGTTTGCGTCGCACGGTTGACCACGGGCGGCATCTTTGATGCTGGTTTTGGCACGAGCAACTGGTCGCTAACAACGCCGGGGCCGGGCGATGCGCTGATCAAACTCATCGTGCTGCCCGACGGTCGCTACTATGCGGTTGCCGAATGCGCAAACACTTCTCACACGACATCCTATATCTGCGCAGGACTCTTTTTCGCCAACGGTGTAGTCCAGCGAACGCTGGCAACCGACATCAGCAGTCGCTCCGATCGTCTCTACGATGCACGCGTGTTCGGCTCGCAACTGAGTTTGCAGTGGGCCGCTTTCGACAACGTGTCGGCGTTTAACACGCTCTTGTATGCGGCGCGACGCGAGGCCTACACACTCACCGGTGCCTACGACAACTCCTTCGGCGGCTATCCTTCGGCGGGCATCGCCGGTGCCGTGAATCTCGACGCGTCGAATGATGGCATTCCGTCTGTTGGCACAATCCTCAGCGACGGCAGTTTTCTCTACTACGGCGTCTGCAATTTCCCGGCGGCGACACCCGTGCTCTGCTCGACCCGACTTACGCCCAACGGCGTGCTCGATAGCTCCTACGGCGTCGGCGGTCGATTCGAATATGGCGGACAAAACGCACCTTGGGCAACGGTCAGCCAGTCTTCTTTGGCGGTGTACACCGCGTCGGAAACGCCGGATCAGAAGGTGCTTGTTGCAGGCCTTTGCTACGACACCGGCGGCCAGACTCGTCCCTGCGTGACGCGACTGATGGGCGGCCCGCAAACTGCACGCGCCTGCACGATGGACATCGATGGCGACGGTGTGATCAACCCATTGACCGATGGCCTGATTCTCGTGCGCACAATGCTCGGTCTGTCAGGCACTGCCGCACTTGCAGGCGCCGTCGGGCCGGGCGCTGCGCGGCCCGACTGGCCGCGTGTTCGCGAGTATCTTTTTGATCAATGCCGGATGCCGGTGCCGGTGCTGTAGCGAACCACGATAGCGTTCGCACATCGTTGCTTTCGTTAGTGCGAAGCTACAAAATTGTACGAACACTACGCATGATCGCCCTAATTTATTGGGCGATCAATATCTTTTTAGTATTTATCAATGTATCTATTTATTTGTTTTATCGCCCATTTAAATTGGGCGCTAAACTTAGGTGTTGATTATGAATAAAAGTGAGAACGACATGCGTTGCTCGCAGACTTACGCTGCACATATCGCAGGTTATCCAACGCTCGTATAACCGCCGTCAACGAGCAACATCGAACCCGTGACATAACGCGCTGCATCCGAACACAAAAACAAAATCGGATCGGCGATCTCTGAAGGATCGGCCCAACGGCTCATCGGAATGCGGCCTTGGATTTGCGCGTTGCGCTCGGGGTTCTCGCGTGCGCCGCGCGAGAGTTCGGTGATCACCCAACCCGGCGCGACGCCGTTCACGCGAATGCCTTCGCTCGCGTACGCGGCTGCGAGCGACATCACGAGGTTTTTCACCGCACCTTTCGATGAAGAGTACGCAGGCTGCATCGGCCCGCCGAAGTAGCTCATCACGGAGCCGATGAACACGATACTGCCTTTCGATTTCGCGAGCAAGGGTCGCGCCGCACTCGCCACGCGCATGCCGCCCGTGAGGTTCACGTCGATCACTTCTTCAAACACCTTTGGATCGTGCTCAGCGATTCGGCGAATGATGCCCGCCGAATTCACGACGCAATCCAGCGAGGCGAGTGAGCCAATCAATCGATTCACCGCATCGCCATCGCGCACATCAAGTCGCTCGACGCGAATGCCTGCGAAATCGGGATTTGTTTTCGCGGCATCGATTTCCTGATCGGTCACACCGCAAGCGATCACGTTCGCACCTGCGCGCTTGAACGCGAGCGAAGTCGCAGCACCGATGCCCGAGACGCCGCCGGTGATGAGGATGGTTTTGTGGGTGAAGTTGAAGGTTGTGTTCATTGGGATGTATGTCGCGCATTTACCGCGGCTCTTAGAACCTGCCAATGCAGCGATTCGTAGACTGGAATGAAATCCAGGCATAGTGACCTGCACGTCGACGCTGGGATTGCATTGCGGTCTACCTGCTGTCCGACGGATCTAGCCGCCAACCAACGTAGGCAATTACCCCACCCAACGCAGCGAGGCTTGCGCTGATCGCCATTCCGTCGATCGACGTGAGAAAGAAAACACGGAAGAACAATGCGAAACCGAGCACAGTGAGCGTGAGGCCACAAACGACTGCTGTGCGAACGATTTGTTCGCGAAAACTAAGCGGTGGCGTCGGCGGCGCTGCAATGCCAGTTGCAATCTCCTCAGCCGAAGCAACCGCTGGGAAATCGCATTTTGCGCAGATCGAAGTCATCGCTTGGTTCACGGCGTCGCAACGATGACAACACCAGTTGTAGTTCGGTGGTTTCATTTTGTGAGCACGATAACGCGATGCGCTCGAAACGAAAGTTGCACGCGATGAAGCGCGGAAAATGCGAGTCAGTAGCGGGCAGAGGATGCCCGCCCGAGCTACGCAGGAATGCTGGGCGTTTCACTCACGATGGCCGAGCTAGGCTGCACGCCATCGCGTGTGTAGACGACGATCTTTGAATCGACGCCAACGAGCCAGACCTCTTGCGCGCCTGCGGCGAAATAGGCAGCTCGCTTTCCAGACATTTCAGCATCCGTATTGCTTTCAGAGAGCACTTCGACGCAGAGCTCAGGTGCAATCGGCAGCGGGCTCGCGTAGCCGTGCGCGCTCTTGACAGCGGCCGATCTCCAGGCAACATCCGCCACGCGCACGCCGATCATCGTCTGAATCGCGAGTTCGGTAAGGATTTCGCCCGACTCAATTTTTCGCGTCAGATATTGCACGACCTTTGTTTGCCTGCTGGCATGCCACGTCGAAGCTGGACTCATTTCAATTAGCCCCCATTGATTGAGTTCGATCTTAAACGGCAAATCGCGCAGCGACGGATCGGCAAGTACATCAGACCATTGCATAGCGAAACTCCTCGGTCAATTCACAGGCGGATACTACCCGATTACTTGAGTGCCTTAAACCGCACCCGCTTAGGCCGCGCCGCTTCTTCACCCAATCGCATAATCTTGTTGTTCTCATATTCGCGGTAGTTGCCGTCGTAGAAGAACCACTGCGAATCGCCTTCGGCGGCGAGGATGTGCGTGCAGATGCGATCTAAGAACCAGCGGTCGTGACTGATGATGACCGCGGTGCCTGCAAATTCCGACAGTGCGTCTTCGAGTGCGCGCAAGGTTTCGACGTCGAGGTCGTTCGACGGTTCGTCGAGCAACAAGACGTTGCCGCCTTTGAGCAAAGTCTTTGCGAGATGCAAGCGTCCGCGTTCACCGCCCGAGAGATTGCCGACGATTTTTTGCTGATCGGGGCCTTTGAAATTGAAGCGTCCGAGGTAAGCGCGGCTTTGCATTTCGAAACGACCGACTTGCAAAATGTCGGCACCGCCGGAAACATCTTCCCACACAGTTTTGTCGTTCTGCAACGATTGCCGCGATTGATCGACGAAGGCCATCTGCACGGTGTGACCTTTGATGACTTCGCCGCTATCGGGCTGCTCGACGCCGGTGATGAGTTTGAA
>JBOFBL010000152.1:0-15833 GCA_051645545.1 Casimicrobium sp.
CGACTTCGGCGTCGGTGAGCGTTTCGGGCAATTCGTTGAGCTTGCGAATGCCTGCGACATCGGGGATCGTTTCGATGTCGAAAATGAGGGTAGGGAACATAACGAGATTCTAGGCGGGCGCGGCGTCGATGGAGGAGCGTGCTCTCGCGGACGGCTTCGCAGTTAAGGCGCGGCTTTAGTTTTCAAGCGATAGCGAATCGCACCGCGAATGTCCTTTGCCGGATCGCGTCGTTCGCCGCGTTGCGTAATGTCGATGACGCCCTCGTGGGCGAGCGCGAGCGCGGCGGCGCGCACCTCGTGCATGTGTTCGCGCCAGCCATACGGCCAAATCGCCCGCGCGATCTCGCTCGGACACAGACTGCGTTCAAGTCCACGTGCTTCGCACATCGTGACGATGGTGTGTCGAACGGTTACGGAATCGATTGCAATCACGTGTTTGACGCTTTGAATAGTTTTGTTTTATTTTTAATCGAACTTAGATCGTTATCGCCCAATTAAGTTAGGCGTTTGATAAATATATTGTTTATGTCGATAAATAACAATATAAAGCATGAGCCCATAGTTAATTGGTCGATCGTCAATATAGCTATAAATGCAAGAATGCCCCGATAGAACTGACGATATCAAGGCGGCTTCGATCTTCGGCATCGTAACCAGTGCACGCCATTTCGCGGTGTACGTTTTCAAAAACGCAACTCTATTTGAAGCGCTCATACGTCAACGACAGACTTTGCAATAATGGGTCGATTGCAAGTTCATTGAACGTTTGCACGCGAACAAGCGATACATGCAGTGCGGTCCAGTCGGCTCGGGGTTAAAGAATGTGGCAAAACTTGGCTTGGTATCACGTCGCTTGGATCGGCGTTGCGTTTTTCGCGAGCATTTACTTGGCGTTCGGCACGATCAATTGGCTGCTGACGCATCGCATCTTGCCCGCACTTGGACACGGTGGTTGGCTCAATAGCAAGGCTTTGCCCGCCGGTCAAATTCGGCGCGAGTTGTTGCTGTCCACGTCGTCTATTCTGATTTTTGGTATCGGCACGATCGTACCCTGGAGCATGGTGCAAATCGGTTGGGCGCAGATCGACAACGATGCGAGCACACTCAAAATCGTCATCGAAGTGTTGATATTGGTCATTTGGAACGAAGCGCATTTTTATGCATGCCATCGCACGCTGCATCTGCCTTTACTGCGGCGTTTCCACTTACCGCATCACCGTTCGATCGTTACCACGCCGTGGGCAACCTATGCGTTTCATCCGATCGAAGCGCTCATGCTTGGCAGTGTCTTGCTGATTCCGATGCTGTTGCACAGTTTTAGTTTTGCCGCGCTCGTTGCGACGCCGTTGTTCAGTTTGCTGTTCAATAACATTGGGCACTCCAACTACGATTTCCTGCCGGGCGCTGCGAAAGATCGTTGGTGGTTAAACGGCGCGCGGCGTCATCATCAACATCATGTGAGCTATCACGGGAACTATGGCTTTATGTTCCCGTTTATCGATCGCTGGTTGGGCACCGCGCTGCCCATCGACAAAGCGCACGCTTAGAAGATCACGATGCTGCTCTACGCGCGCGACTGGCAAAGCCTTGCCTACATCTTGATTGTGCCCGCATTAACGGCGCTGCAATGGGTGTTCGGGTTTCATATCGTTGCGTATGCGATCGTATTGTTTTTAATGGTGGGGATCGGCGTCATTCATCACAATCACACGCATCTTCCAATGTGGCGCTGGACGTGGCTCAATCGATCGACGGATCTGATATTGACTGCGTTGCAAGGCCATCCGACCTATGTGTTCTACGCCACGCATATCGACAATCATCATCGTTATCACCACGGCGAACTCGATGCCGCGCGCACGTATCGTTGGGGCGATACCAACCATCTATTGGGCTATCTGTTGCATCCGCTGCAAGCCGTGTGGGCGCTCTATCCGTTGTTTGTCGCGTGGTTGAAAGACGGGATACGCGCCGACACAAAACCGTGGCGTTTTGCTTTGCTGCAATACGCAATAGTTGCAGTGCTATGGGGCGGGCTCGCGTGGATCGATTGGCAAAAGTTTGCGCTCTTCGTCTTGGTGCCACAGCTATTTGGTTTGCATTGGTTGCTCGCCGCGAACTATCTGCAACATGCGCATGCCGATGGCCGCTCAACCATTAATTTTTCGCGCAATTTCGAAGGCTGGGTGAACATTGCCTGGTTCAACATTGGTCTTCATACTGCGCACCATCAGCAACCCACGCTGCATTGGTCTCGCTTGCCCGAGGCGCATGCTGCGGTCAAACATCGCGTCGATCCGCGTCTCAACGAGCGCGGGCTCGCGGCATACATGTGGCGAACCTTCGTGCTGTCGATCTTTAGCGCGAAATACCGCAGCGTGAGCCTCATGGATTCGTCACCGCGCGCGGTAGCAAAGATCGACACCGCTTAGCTCGACTACCGATACTAGTTAACTCGTTCTCTATTCATCCCCAAGCGTCCCATAAAGTCGCGCTGTACTCACTTCAAACACACACTGAATGCCTACTACTTTTAATCACGTTTTCATTGAAGCTACTGGCGTTCATCTGCCCGGTGAACCGATCGACAATGAAGCGATGGATGACTACATTGCGCCGCTTAATCGCACCTCGGGTCGCATCAAGCAACGCATCCTGGCCGAAAACGGCATCAAAACCCGTCACTACGCAATCGATACTCAAGGCCGCACGCAGATGAGCCATAGCGCAATGGCTGCTGCCGCTGTCCGCACGTGTTTGGGACACACCGATTATTCGTTGAAAGACATCGGCATGTTGAGCGCAGGCTCCTCCGGCGGCGACGCGCTGATGCCCGGTTTCGCGAGCATGATGCAAGGCGAACTCGCGGCACCGCCGATGGAAACGCTCTCCAGCTTGGGCGTTTGCGTTGCGGGTATGACAGCGCTTAAAGCGGCTGCGCAAAGCGTGGAGCTTGGCGCGCATACGCGAGCGCTCGCGGTCGCGGCCGAGATGCCGTCGCGCATGTTCAAGAAAAGCCGCTTCGCGCCCGCCGATTACGCACTCGATTTCAATGCGCATTTCTTGCGCTGGATGCTCTCCGACGGCGCGGGCGCCATGCTGCTCACTCGCGCGCCGAAACATGCGGTGCAAGGCAATAAACGATTGCGCGTGCGCTGGATTCATCAAGTGAGTTTTTCGGGCGATTACCCGGTGTGCATGCAACTGGGATTGGATAAAGACGGCAAGCGCTCGTTCGTTGATTACGACAGCGCGGGCGATGCCGAGCGCGATGGTGCGATGTGCATTCGGCAAGACATTCGTTTGCTGCCGCACTTGTTCGATGTGTCGATTCACGAGTTCGTGAAGCTGCACAACGAAGGATGGTTCGACATCAAACGCGTCGATCATTTTTTGTGTCACTACTCGTCCGAGCGCTTTGCGCCCGATGTTGAAAATCTTCTCAACAAAGCGGAATTGGATATTCCGCGCGAGCGTTGGTACAGCAATCTCACCACGCGCGGGAACACGGGCGCGGCATCGATTTACATCATGCTTGATGAGTTTTTGCGCACTCGCGAATTGAAAACCGGTGAGCAAATTTTTTGTTTCGTGCCAGAGTCGGGTCGCTTCAGCGCGGCGTATATGTTGCTTGAAGTAGAAGATGCCGCTTCGCCCGTTTCCGATACTGCGACGACTGCGTTGAAAGCCTCATCAAGCGACGTTGACGTCGATGTAGCGCATGTCATCGCGCCGCACGACCCGGCATCGGCGCCCAATCATCTCAAGCAAACGCTCACACAACTCGCGCAGATTTGGCATGACTACCGCAGCAAGGTGTGGCGAACGCCGTTGATTCAACGCATCGTACGCGGTCAATTCAGCGTAGACGATTATCGTGTGTGGACAGCGCAATGGACGCCACAGGTTCGTGAAGGGAGCCTCTGGATGCGCGAAGGAATCGCCTCGCTTACGGGTGGCTTCACTGCACTGGGCGATCTGATCGAAACCCATGCGGGCGAGGAGCAAAACGATTTTCAAATTCTCTACCGCAACTACACCCAAGCAGGCGGTACCTTGCCGATCGATTCGCTCAAACGCAATCCGGGTGGCGAAGCGCTCAACAGTTTTCTACATAGCCTCGCTGCAACACCGAATCCGATTGGACTGCTGGGTGCGATCTACATTATCGAAGGTACCGGGCAGCGCATCGTGCCGCACTTATTGCCAATGATTAAGCAGCAAGTCGATCTGCCGCGCGATGCGTTTGCGTTCTTGCAATATCACGGCGCGAACGACGAGAATCACCTTCGCCGCTGGTTGCAGGGCTTAGAGCTTGCATTGCTCGCCGATCCATCGGCGGGCGATCGTATCGTGCAAACGGCGCAACGCGTCGCACAGCTCTACCAAATGCAGTTTGACATGGTGCTGACTGACCCGACCGCTGAAGGAGTCTGAGTCTTGAAATTCGATCCGCATTACACCCCCGAGCGTCACGACGCGTCCGATCCGAGTCCGTGGACGGCGCTGTATCTCGACCAAAGCACGCCGATTACCGATAAGGTGAAAGCGGTGTGGCTCGCCGATTCAAGCTGCGCTTCGCGACAGTATTTATTGCCGCTGCTGCGACCCTTGGCACGCGCGACGATTGTGTTGATTCAAGTGGTGAAGATCGTGCTGCCCAAGCGCTGGGTTGCGTCGAAGCTCTTGCATCGCTTACTGGCCTTTTGCATGAAGAACTTTGTTGGACCCGAGGCCAACTGGCTCATCTTGCGGCACTTTCATTTGGGTTCGCAAATCTTGCAATTCGTCGCCGACAACGTGCATGTGAAAGTGCCAACCTCGCCGATCGAGCCGATCACCACCGACGACATCAAAGACGAAGCGTTTCTCAAACATGATTTGAATCTCTACAACTTCATTATTCGTTTGGGTTATGCATTGCGCGAATCCGGTCATCGCATGGAGCCTGTCGCGACGCCCAACTTTCAAGCGATTCAGGACCCGCCGCTGCGTCTGGAAGATATGCCTCGCGGTCCGTTCAACATTCTCGATTTACAAACTGCCATTGAATTGTTTACGCCGATTTATCAACTCTTCTTAACGGACAACGATTTTTGGCGCGCATCGAATTCGTTGCAGTACGACGAGACGATTGCGATTTATTGCGCCACGATTTTGAACGCGCCGCAGCACCTGATTCTGCTCAACAACAAGCATCCGCTCGTGCCACTCAGCACGCTCAAAGCCGGTTATCGTTTGGTGCTGCATGGCCTCTCGACCGAAATGCTGCATGGCTTGTTATTGCAACTCAAAGCCAAAGCGGGTTGATCGATCATCGAGTCCGGCGTGCAGTCATGCTGATTCGCTAACCTCGCTCGCGTCACGTTCCTGCGTGCGACGACGCTTGGAGGTCGTGATATACGGCTAATAGCTTTTTCGTTTATTGCCCAAATTAATTGGGCGAATACTTATATTTGCATCTAGGTTTACTTAGGCAAAAAATTGCTATTTGGCCATAAAAAGTTGGGCGTTACGCGAAGTAGTTAACCAGGAAAAACACCGGTCGAAAGATAACGATCACCGCGATCGCAAACGATGAACACAATCGTTGCGTTACGTAATTCCTTCGCTACGCGCAGCGAAATCAAGCACGCGCCCGCCGCCGAGACGCCGCAAAAGATTCCTTCGCGCACGGCGAGTTCGCGCGTCATATCTTCAGCATCGCTTTGCGACACTTCAATCACGCGATCGATACGTGCTTTCTTCGAAATCTCCGGCTTGTACGCCTCGGGCCATTTACGAATGCCAGCGATGCTCGAACCATCGCTCGGCTGCGCGCCGATGATCACGATTGATTCGTTTTGCTCTTTCAAATAATTCGACACGCCAGTGATGGTGCCAGTCGTTCCCATTGCAGAGACGAAATGCGTGACTTGCTTATTTGTTTGCTGCCATATCTCAGGGCCAGTGCCGCGATAGTGCGCAAGCGGATTGTCGGGATTCGCAAACTGATCGAGCACGCGGCCTTGACCTTCATTCTGCATCTTCACCGCGAGATCGCGCGCGCCTTCCATGCCTTCGGTTTTTGAGACGAGTATCAATTCCGCGCCGAACGCTTTCATCGATTGCCGACGCTCAAGCGACTGATTCTCGGGCATGATGAGCTTCATTTTGTAACCACGCATCGCTGCGACCATTGCGAGCGCAATGCCGGTGTTGCCGCTGGTCGCTTCGATTAACGTGTCGCCCGGTTTGATCTCACCGCGCTTCTCAGCTTCCACGATCATCGAATACGCCGGACGGTCTTTCACGCTGCCCGCAGGATTGTTGCCCTCCATCTTGCCAAGAATCACATTCGATTCATGAACGCCGTGTAATTGCGGCAAACGTTGCAAGCGGACGAGGGGCGTATTGCCAATGGTGGATTCAATCGTTGGATACATAAGAACAGGACGACGCGCTTCGCACTAAGACGACGCTCGCTTCACTCGCTAGGACGTCGCCACTACGTGGCTAAGACGCAAAGCTACCTTCGCTTCGCGAAGGACGACGCGCTTTGCGCTACGACGACGCTTCGCTATGACGTCGCCACTTCGTGGCTATGACGCAAAGCTACGCGAACATTGCGGCAGCGAAAATCATTGTTGTTGAACGAAACGTGATGATACGCGTACCTGCCGCTCAGTTGCGAGAGACAGTGCACGCACCAACGTCGGTACCTTGATCTCGTCTTAGCGACCAGCGGGAGCGTCGTCCTAGGCCGAGGGGTCGACGTCCTAGCAAAGCGACGTTCTTTTCGCGCGTACTAAAAAATAAACCCGCCGAAGCGGGTTCACTTTCAAGCGCGAAAAATTACTTCTTCGGCTCTTCTTTCTTAGCTGCATCCTTAGCGGAAGCGTCTTTCTTGGCAGACTCTTCCTTCTTCGGCGAATCTTTCTTAGCTGCGGCTTCTTTCTTAGCCTTAGCGTCGGCTTCTTTCTTTGCTTTCGCTTCCTCAGCTTTTTTCTTCTTCTCTTCAGCTTTCTTGGCTTTTTCTTCTTCCTTCGCTTTCTTGTCGGCTTCTTTCTTAGCCTTAGCTTCAGCGGCTTTCTCTTCTTTGGTCATTTCCTTCTTGGCGGGCGCTGCCTCTTTTTTAGGCTCGTCCTTCTTTGCGGCGTCTTTCGCAGGCGCGGCTTCCTTTTTCATTTCCTCTTTCTTGGGGGCGTCCTTCGCTGCTGTCGCTGCGACTGGCGCTGCGGCCTTACCAGCATCGGCTTTCGGCGCGTCTTTCTTCGCGGCGTCGGCTTTAGGTGCTTCCTTTTTTACTTCCCAATCGATTTTGGTCGGGCCGGAGAGCGAAATTTTGTCTTTCATGCCGTCGAAATTTTTGTCGCCTACGCCATCGACTTTTTTCAGATCGTCAAGCGACTTGAAACCACCGTTTTTGGTGCGGTAATCGATGATCGCTTGTGCACGTGCGGGGCCGATATCGGGCAGTGCCTCAAGCTCGGTTTTGGTCGCGGTGTTGATGTTGACGGCGGCGGATACGATACCGGCGGTCAAAAGGGCTGCGAAAAGCGCAACGAGTTTTCTCATGGTCAAAAAGTCCTCTCTGTAGTGTTTCCGGCCGTTCTTTTTCGGAGAAAGGTTGTACCCGGGTGACGAAAAGCTGGGGAAAAATTACGGCAAAACACCGCCAGCCACAGTGCGCCGCTTAAACGCGCAAATTGTAGCGGGGGTTGACGAGGGGCTTCACTCGAGACGTACAAAACTGAAGGCGGCGATACCGACAACCTGCCGTGCTATCAATGCAAGCCGTTGTTCGCCGGATCAGGGCTCGTGATCTATTCGGCGCCAATGAGCCATCGGGCTCAAAAAGGCTAGTCTGGGACGCAAAAAGCGATACCGTCGTTTTTTACGTCTAGGTTGTAGTAGTCGGTCGAAATGCGTTGTCCAGCGAGATTTTTCAGGTTGGTGAGGAGCGAATAGCGCGCTGATATCGTCTTGCCGTCTTTCTCGAAGAGATAACGTGTAACGCCACGCGTGTCGCGCGGACAGCCGCCATCGACGCGTGCCGGATAGGCCCAAAACGGAGTGCCTTCGTACGTGTAAGTGGGGTCACTGCGTTTTGTAGCGCACTCCGCCGCATCGGCGGTGTACCAATGAAAATAGCGTCCTTCGGCATTCGGCGGCCTGAGAAAACGGCACACCGGTTGCGCGCCCGCAGTATTCTCACGCACGCCAAAAAATGCGGCATAGGTTCGTTGGAAATGAGAGGGCAGCTCGTCCAACGTCTTCATTTCTCCTTCCGATGTGGTGAGAAAATAGCCGCTGGGTTGGAAAGGCGGATTGAACAGGAGTTCGTACTCAATTACCGGGATAACTTGCGCGCGGCGCTTGGCGTCAATGTAGCCTACGGTGACAAACGCAGTCGGCGAATATGCGCTACGGCTTGTGGCGGACGCCGCCCAAGTCACGAGCGTGCTTCCTGACATTTGTGCTGGACCTAACAATTGAAGCGGGATCGTTCCGTCGCCTTCCGAAAGAGAGGTTCCGCAACCGCTCGTGGGTAAATAGTGCGGACAACTTTGCGTCGAGAACGTGGCGGAATCCACACTAAGATGCTGAAATGGTGCGCCTGGAACGGCTCGACCCGTTGCGTCTGTTACTCGAAACTTTGTTGGTGCAATGTTAACGATCGGGTCTGAAGGATCTTTTACCAAGGTAAGCGACCCCACGGTTTCAACACGCGTCGGCGTGTTTCCTTCGAGGTTTGTGGGTGCAACGATAAACGCAGTGTGCACCCAGAGCTGATTGAGAGTGGGCTGCGCAGCGTTACGGGATATGACTGCCACCGAGTACTTGGATGCCGGCAGGGGTCCAAGCGCGACGCGCGCTTGCTTCGTCGACGGACTCGTACAGCTAAACAATACGTCGAGCGGCGTTTGAATCACGTAGATCGAAATAAGCTGGTTAGTGCGCTCGACGCGATCAACAGTGATGCAACCAAGTGGGATCGTTATTTCTACGGTGACAGGATCGCTAGGACGAGGATTGAAAGGCTCAACCCAAATCGGAGTCCAATCTGCGGCTGAAACAGGCGGCACTAAGCTAGCCAGAAGCACCGGGAACAACACAAAAAAGCGCGCCACAGAACGGAAACAGGATTTCATACACGTCTCTTTCGCAAGCCCCCTGGCCACGCTAGATTCCACCAGAAGAGAAGCGAGTTCGCAACTAAATTGTTTTAGGTGAATGCAATAGTTTGTTTAGCATCAGGCGCTGCGGCATGGCTTGTTGCAAGCGTTGGTTCGGCAATCGTCAAAGTCAATTGTTATCGAGGCATGCGCGGTACTCGAGACGCGACGGCAGTCAAAAGCTCGTAACCAATCGTACCCGCCGCATTGGCCACTTCATCAACTGCGAGTTGACTACCAAAGAGCTCAACCGCACCGCCGACGTGCGTGTCGGGTAGGTTCGTAACATCCACTGTGATCTTGTCCATTGAGACGCGGCCGACGATCCTGGTTCGCATGCCGTCGACGACCACCGGCGTACCAGTCTGCGCGTGACGCGGATAGCCGTCTGCGTAGCCTGCTGCAATCACAGCGATGCGCTCGTGCTTGGTTGCGGTGTAGCTTGCGCCGTAGCCCACCGATTCGCCTGCGCGCAACTCTTGAATGCCGATGATTTCGGTAGTGAGCGACATGCCGGGCTTGAGCCCAAGCGATGCAGCACTTTTCGTTGCATGCGTGAAAGGCGTCGCACCGTAGAGCATGATGCCTGGGCGCACCCAGTCGCCTGTGCTGCCCATCGCGCCGTTGGCTTTAGCGAAATCAAAACATGCTGCGGAGTTGGCCACCGATTTCGGCAGTGGAACGCCAGCGCTGTGTTCGTTGAATCGATGCAATTGTTCAGCGTAGCCCTCGGGGTCATCGGCGCAGGCGAAATGCGTCATGAGCGTGACTGAACCGACGCCAGCATGTGCGAGTACGCGCTGCGCGAGCCCGCGTAGCCGCTCGATACGAAAACCGAGCCGATTCATCCCGGTATTGAATTTCAAAAACACATCGATTCGACGAGGCAGCGCCAGCGATTCGAATTGCGAGAGCTGTTCGTCACAGTGAATGACCGTGCTCAGCCGATATTCGGCGGCAGCGCGCCAATCGGCTTCGTCGTAACACCCTTCGAGGAGCATGAGCGGCTTCCCCCATCCCATCTCGCGCAATCGAACCGCGTTCTCGATTTCGATTAAGGCAAGCCCATCGGCATCGGCAAACGCAAGCGGCACGACGTCGATGCCGTGACCATAAGCATTCGCTTTGACGACCGCAAACACATTCGCGCCGTGCGCGAGTTGTTTAGCAACGCCGAGATTGTGCGAAAGGTGTGCAACGTGAATGGTGGCGCGAATCGGGCGAGACATGATGCGATAGGTGACGGGCGAATCGGCAACATCGGAGACTGCAATCTCGCTATGCTAACCTTGTGCAGTTTTGCGGCAATGCGTGCACATCTAGAACGCGCTACTGCGAAAAAATCAAGGGGGCGACTTGTGCAGACGAGTCGTAGCAGTAGCTGTCAAGGAGGCGCATGCAGCGCGGTTTTTATACGATCATGTCCGCGCAGTTTTTCAGCTCGCTTGCTGATAATGCGCTTTTCGTCGCTGCGGTGGAATTGCTTCGAACCGGTGGCGCACCTGAATGGCAACGTGCGGCGCTGGTGCCGATGTTTGCGTTCTTCTATGTGATCCTTGCTCCACTGGTCGGTGCGTTTGCCGATCGCTTTCCGAAGGGCAAGGTCATGCTTGTTTCGAATGCGATCAAAGTGATCGGATGTCTTGCGATGCTTTTCGGCTCTCATCCGTTGCTTGCGTACGCAATAGTGGGTTTGGGAGCGGCTGCGTATTCGCCAGCGAAATACGGAATTTTGACCGAGCTTTTGCCGCCGTCGCAGCTGGTCAAAGCCAACGGCTGGATTGAGGGGCTCACAATCGGCTCGATCATTCTCGGCGTCCTACTTGGCGGCATTTTGATTGGACCGAAAGTCAGCGCAATGCTGCTTGGCATCGACTTGCCGATGATCAACACCGGTGTCGATTCGCCACCCGAGGCCGCCATCGCCAGCATGATCGCTGTCTACGTTATTGCCGCAGCGTTCAATCTGCGTATTCCGCACACCGGCGTTGCCATGCAGCCGATTCCAGACGCTAAACATCTGTTCCCTGAGTTCTGGGATTGCAATCGTCGTTTGTGGCGCGACAAGCTCGGCCAGATTTCGCTGGCAACGACGACGCTGTTTTGGGGCGTGGCCGGCAATCTGCGCTACATCGTGCTGGCATGGGCGGCCGCTGCCCTCTACTACGACACTGCGCGGGCGTCGCAACTGGTGGGTGTGGTCGCGATTGGTACCGCCGTCGGCGCCGTGCTTGCATCAATGAAGTCCTCGCTTGATCGCGCAACTAACGTAATCCCGCTTGGCATCGGCATGGGGCTCACCGTGATCCTCATGATCTTCATTAAAGACGTCTGGATCGCGGTGCCGTTTCTGATTTTGCTCGGCGCGCTCGGCGGCTATCTGGTGGTGCCGATGAATGCGCTCTTGCAACATCGCGGTCACATGCTTATGGGGGCAGGTCGCTCGATTGCCGTGCAAAACTTTAATGAACAAGCCTGTATTCTGGGCTTGGGCGCGTTTTACGCTTTGCTTACCGGTTTAGGTATGTCCGCGTTCGGCGCGATCACCATGTTCGGTCTCGTGGTTGCGATCACCATGTTCTTCATTCGCCGGTGGCATGAATCGAACAAGATTCATCACACGGCTGAACTCGATCGTTTGCTCGCAATTGCGCGCAGCGACAAACACTAATTGCACGAACAAAAGAGCACTCCAGCTACGTGCGCTAGCGCCCAATAAATCAGCGCGATAAAGCTATAAAATGTTATTTTCGAAAAATAACATTTTTGACAATAAGCCCCAATTAAATTGGTCGTTTACGGCTATGGCTGCATTTGCTAGATCGCGCTAAACAGTAACCCCGGTTGGCAACGGACAACTCGCCCCCGTCCCCGCAAGCCCGCAGTAACCATCCGGATTTTTCGCGAGGTATTGCTGATGGTATTCCTCAGCATAGAAAAACTCCGGCGTGGATTCACCAGTCTTTCCGCCAAGAATTTCAGTGGTGATTGCGCCGTAGCCTTTTGCTGCGAGCGCGGCTTGAAAGCGTTGGCGCGATGCATCCGCCGCTGCGCGCTGCGCTGGCGTGTAGCAGTAGACGGCAGAGCGATATTGGGTACCAACATCATTGCCCTGGCGATTGCCCTGCGTTGGGTCGTGTGCTTCCCAGAACACTTTAAGCAGTTGTTCGTACGAAATTTTCATCGGATCGTAGGCGACCAGTACGACTTCGGTGTGGCCGGTCTCGCCACTACAAACTTCGCGATACGTTGAATTGGGGGTGTAGCCGCCTGCATAGCCAACGGCCGTTGAGTAAACCCCGCTTTGTTCCCAGAATTCACGCTCCGCGCCCCAGAAGCATCCCATGCCGAATTGCGCGAGTGCGATGCCCTCGGGAAACGGCGCGATGATCGCGTTGCCATTGACGTAATGGGTGGCGGGAACCGGCATTGATTGCGTTCGCCCGGGTAGTGCATTCATTTTGTTGACCATTGCATTGGGTTTAGAGAACCAGCCCATGTGCGCTCTTTCTTGAAAGTTCTGTGAATTGAAGTTGGTACCGTTTCGATTGGATTCAATTGCGTTAGACGCGAGACAAATAGCGCTCTACAATGGATTTCATCACACGAGAAAACCGAAGGGGACAGCGTATGGATAAGCGTGCGGCATTCATTGCGGGGCTCATCGCCGCGGTGGTGAGCCTGGGCGTTGGTATGGGCGTGTTGCAGTACCTTCATGAAAACGCCTTTCAACTGCCGAGGTTGCTCGCAACGATCGTGCTCGGGCGCGACGCGCTGTCGGCGGAGGCCGTACCCAATAGCGCGGCGGTCGGTGTGGGTATCGGTGTGCATCTGGTGCTCGGTTTGATCTTCGCGTATGTGATTTCGTTCACGCTACATCGCTGGGGTTTTTGGGTTGGCTTGATCGGTGGCGGTCTGTTCGGTCTTGCACTCTACGCGATCAATACGTACACCATGAGTCGTTTCTTCCCCGATTTCTATTACTTCCGCAGCTGGTTCATGATCGGCTTTCATGTGCTCTTCGGCGCGCTCTGCGGCGGCATTTACGAGGCGATCGAACGCGATCGTCCGTCACGCAGCACCTTTCGCGGACGTTAGTCGAACCGTAAAGAATTAGGAGTCCATCGTGGGAAAAATTCAGCTCATCATCGCGCTCGTCGTTGCCGCGTTTTCGTTGATTTCGTATTTCGGCTCATCGTCGGTCAATCCGATTACGGGCGAGAAACAATATGTTGGCCTGTCGCAAAAAGAAGAGGTTGCGATGGGCATGCAGTCCGCCCCGCAAATGGCGGCGCAAATGGGCGGGCTTTCGCAAGATGGACGTGCGCGACAGCTCGTCTCTGCCGTCGGCGCGAAAGTGGTTGCACAATCGGTTGCGGCGAAATCCGGTTACCCATTTAAATTTCATGTGCTCGCCGATCCAAAAACGGTGAATGCGTTTGCATTGCCGGGCGGACAGATTTTCATCACCATGGCGTTGCTCTCACGCCTTGAAACCGAAGGCCAACTCGCGGGCGTGCTCGGGCATGAAGTCGGCCATGTGATCGCACGGCACAGTGCTGAGCGCATCGCGAAAGACAATCTGACGCAAGGGCTCACTGGCGCCTTTGCCGTCGGCAGCGGCTCGATGAGCGGCGCACAGATTGCACAAATGGTCGGGCAAATGCAAATGCTCAAATACGGTCGCGACGACGAACTTGAATCCGATCGCCTCGGCCTTCGTTTGATGGCGGAAGCGGGTTACGATCCGCGCGCGCTCATTCGCGTGATGCAAATTCTCGAGAAAGCTGGCGGTGGTTCGCGCATGCCAGAATGGCAAAGCTCACACCCTATTCCCGCTAATCGCATTCAACAAATCAACGAAATCATCGCGAAGGCGTTTCCAAGCGGTGTGCCCGGCAATTTGACGCCCTAGGACGACCGACGCAATGAATGCGCCGTTCGAGGCGCTTGCCCGAATCCCGTTCATCGCATGGCTTAAGGCCAATGCGTATGCGTACCCGGCGCTCGAAGTCGTGCACATCATCGCCATTGCGATCGTCTTTGGCACGCTCTGGATTGTTGATTTGCGCA
Organism: Casimicrobium sp.; assembly: GCA_051645545.1. Classification (GTDB taxonomy): domain Bacteria; phylum Pseudomonadota; class Gammaproteobacteria; order Burkholderiales; family Casimicrobiaceae; genus Casimicrobium. Next base: position 14,232 of record JBOFBL010000152.1, read on the forward strand.
TTTTGGGGATGATGAAAGCGCTGCCGCTCGCGGCAGCGGTGAGAAATCTTCTGCCGTGGACAATGATCGGTTTTGCGCTCGCCGCAATTACTGGCCTCACAATGTTTGCAACTCGCGCGGGTGATCTCGTGTCTAACAGCGCGTTCCTTGCAAAAATGATCTTGCTGATGGTCGCCGGAACGAACGCAGGGATCCTGCATTCGCGCGGCTCGATCGACGAAACAAACGGCCTTACGCGTGCGCAAGCCGCGCTCTCGCTGCTGCTCTGGATCGCGATTGTTACCTGCGGTCGCTGGATCGCTTACGTGTGAACGCTACGAACAGAAAGGACTCTCTATGAATCGTCGTCATTTATTGTTAGCGAGTGCCGCAAGCATTGCCTCACTTCCTGCTGCGCGAGTTTTCGCGCATCACGGCTGGTCGAGCTTCGATGAATCGGCGCCACTCTATTTCGAAGGTAACGTGAAATCGGTGAAATGGCAGAACCCGCACGTCGAACTCGTGGTCACGCTTGACGCGAAGCTTGCATTGCCCGCCGATCTTGCTAAACGCGAGGTGCCCAAACAAGCGGCGAACGTCGATGGCGCAAAAATTCTCGCAAACGCGAAATTACCGAAACGTCGCGGCGACTGGAATGTGGAGCTCGCCCCGCTGCCGCGCATGGACGCATGGAAGGTCGAACCACTAAAAGCGGGCGACACGTTCAGAGGTATCGGTTTCACCTACAAAGACGAGCAGGGCGCACAGGTCACTCGCATCGAATACTTGATCGTGGGCGAGAAGGTTTACGGATTGCGTTCGGCGCCCGCGTAATGTTCCCTCTCCCTCGAGGGGACCAGCGCGCAGCGCGCAGGACGCTGCTTGCAGCGGTCTCGAATGAGGTGAGAGATGAACCGAGGGTTCACAGAGGGTGCCCGAAGGGCGGGAGAGGGTGAGCGTTCGAGTTCGTTAAGCGGTTAGATGCAATCGTCACCCCGTCCCCCACCCCTCTCCCCTCAAGGGAGAGGGGAGAAAACTACAATCTGCGCATGCTCGCGTTTCGCCCCGTCTCCCTCAAATCCCGTAACACTTTTGGCATCGAAGCAACCGCGACGCAGTTCGCCGATGTGACGTCGGAAGAGGCGCTTCGCGAATGGTGCGCAATACGTCATGAGAAAACGCAACCGTTCATCATTGGCGGTGGCAGTAATCTGCTCTTTACGAAAGAAGTCGTCGAGCAACCGATGTTGCACATCACGCCACGTGGTATTCGCGTGTTGGAAGATGCGGGCGAGACCGTGTTAGTCGAAGCGATGGCGGGCGAGCCTTGGCATGAGTTTGTGCTGTGGTCGCTTGACCAAAAATTCTGCGGCCTCGAAAACTTATCGTTGATTCCGGGTTACGTTGGCGCAGCACCCGTGCAAAACATCGGCGCTTATGGCGTGGAAACAAAGGACACATGCGAAAGCGTGGTGGCGATCGACACGCGCGACGGCAGCTTACGAACGTTCACGCGCGAGGAATGCAAATTCGATTACCGCGACAGTGTTTTCAAACATTTCGATGAAAGCAATCCGCGCGATCGTTATGCGATCACGCGAGTTCGTTTCCGCCTCTCGCGCC
>JBOFBL010000153.1:0-5231 GCA_051645545.1 Casimicrobium sp.
GTGAAAGCAATGCCTGCGGGTTCGATCGTGGTATTGCACGCCTGCTGCCACAATCCGACTGGCGTTGATCCGACGATGGCGCAGTGGAAAGAAATCGCCGCTGCCGTACGTGCGGGCGGCTTGATTCCGTTCCTTGACATGGCGTACCAGGGCTTTGGCGATGGCGTTACTGAAGACGGCGCGGTCGTGAAACTCTTCGCGGAAACGCCGGGGCCGATTTTCGTGTCGTCGTCGTTCTCGAAATCGTTCTCGCTCTACGGTGAGCGCATCGGTGCGTTGACGATTGCTGCTGCCGACAAAGACGAAGCCGCGCGGGTGCTTTCGCAGTTAAAGCGCGTAATTCGTACGAACTATTCGAACCCGCCGACGCACGGTGCGGCGCTCGTCGCAGCCGCGCTCACCGACCCGGAAGCGCGTGCGCTCTGGGAGAAAGAGCTCGGTGGCATGCGCGAGCGCATCAAATCGATGCGCATTGCTTTGCATGCTGCGCTCAAGAAACTCGCGCCGAACGCAAACTTCGAAAATATTCTTACGCAACGCGGCATGTTCTCGTATTCGGGGTTGAACAAGGACCAAGTGCATCGCCTGCGCAACGAATTCGGCATTTACGCCTTAGATTCAGGACGCATTTGTGTGGCAGCTCTAAATCAAAAGAACGTGCAATACGTGGCGGAGTCGATTGCCAAGGTTTTGTAAATCGATAGGAGCGACGCTCGCTACGATCGAGAATCTGTAGGAGCGGCTTGCCGCGACCGATGTTTGCAAACATCGGCACTTGTAAGGATTCATCGTGTCGCGGCAAGCTGCTCCTACAACCCGATCAGTTTGACCGCTTCTCAAAATCAGCTATAATTTTGGTCTGTTGCGGGAGTAGCTCAGTTGGTAGAGCGCAACCTTGCCAAGGTTGAGGTCGCGAGTTCGAGACTCGTCTCCCGCTCCAAGTTTCTAGACAACGGAACCGCAATGGTTCCGTTTTGTTTTGTAGACTTGCGCGTCACAACGTATGTGTAGCGTCTATGAACACGGCGGGTTAGCAAAGAGGTTATGCAGCGGATTGCAAATCCGTTTAGAACGGTTCGATTCCGTTACCCGCCTCCAAATTCCAACTATTTCCTTCTTCGCCCAACTAAATTGGGGCATCAAACGGAAATAGTTACTTTTCATAAAGTAGATAAATTTGGCTTAAGCCCATAGATAATTGGGCGTTGAGCGCCGAAGCTGATCGCAGAAAAATCGTGACTTCCGAAACCTCCCCACTTACATCCGCCGTTAAAAAACGTCGCACCTTTGCGATCATTTCGCACCCCGACGCCGGTAAAACGACGCTCACTGAAAAGCTCTTGTTGTTCTCGGGTGCGATCCACATCGCCGGTTCGGTGAAAGCGCGCAAAGCTTCGCGTCATGCAACCTCCGACTGGATGGAGATCGAAAAGCAGCGCGGCATTTCGGTCGCCTCCTCCGTGATGCAGATGAACTATCGCGACAGCGTGATCAACCTGCTCGATACGCCAGGTCACCGCGATTTCTCGGAAGACACGTATCGCGTGTTGACGGCCGTGGATTCCGCGCTCATGGTGATCGACGCGGCAAACGGCGTTGAAGCGCAAACGAAGCGCTTGATTGAAGTGTGTCGTCAACGCGACACGCCGATCATCACCTTCATCAACAAAATGGATCGCGAAGGCCGCGATCCCTTGACCCTGCTCGATGAGATCGAAGCGGAACTTGGCATGCCTTGCGTGCCCATGGCATGGCCGGTCGGTCAAGGCAAGCAGTTCGCGGGCATCGTGAACTTGCGCAAACAAAACATGCGCGTGTTCGAAGCCGGTGAAGACAAAGTGACTGGCGACGTAGAGGACATCGCGCTCACCGAATCCGACGCGCTCAAGGCGCGCTTCGGCGAAGATTTCACTCATGCGCTCGACGGTATCGATCTTGTCTCCGGCGCTGCACCCGCGTTCAATCTCGAAGACTTTCTCGCTGCCAAACAAACACCCGTCTTCTTCGGCTCCGCAATCAACAATTTCGGCGTGCAAGAAGTGCTCGACGCGCTCGTCGATTTGGCACCTACGCCGCATCCACGCTCGTCAACGAACCCCGACGGCTCGCTCGTAACGATTGCTCCCGAATTCGAAAACTTCTCCGGCGTCGTGTTCAAAGTGCAAGCGAACATGGATCCGATGCATCGCGATCGCATCGCCTTCGTGCGCGTGTGCTCGGGCAAGTACGAAAGCGGCATGAAACTCAAAGTGCAACGCACGGGCAAAGAAATGCGCCCGACGAGCGTGGTCACCTTCATGTCGCAAAAGCGCGAAGCGGTTGAAGAAGCCTACGCAGGCGACATCATCGGCTTCACGATCCATGGCGGCGTGCAACTCGGCGACACCATCACCGATGCGGCGTTAAGCAAGCCTATGCAGTACACGGGGCTCCCCTTCTTCGCACCCGAACTCTTCCAAACGGTCGAGCTCATGAACCCAATGAAGAGCAAGCAATTGCAAGCGGGCTTGCAAGAGCTCGGCGAAGAAGGCGCGATTCAAGTCTTCAAACCGCAACTCGGTTCGCTCATGTTGCTCGGCGCCGTCGGCCAACTGCAATTCGAAGTCGTGCAGCATCGTCTGCAAACCGAATACAAAGCGGAGATTCGCTTAAAGCCCTCGCAATTTGTCGGCGCGCGTTGGGTCACCTGCGACGATCCGGTCGAGATGAAGAAGTTTTGCGACTACAACGCAGGCAAACTCGCGACCGACGCCGCAGACACGCTCGCGTACCTGCTCACGTCAAACTACGACCTGCGCCTCACGCAAGAGCGGCATCCGAAGATCGAGTTTCATCCGCTGCGTGAGCATGCGGGCTTGAGGTTGGCGCAGGCGGCGTAGTTTTTCGGTACGCGAACGTTTCTTCGCACTCTACACAAGTACACCTTAGCGACCGTTTCGATTCCGTCGAAACAAGTACACGCTGACTAGGATAAAAAGCAAGCCGACCGATATCACGATAGCACTATTGACGCGACTCGCTGGCGTCCACGGGTCACTATCGTTCGCCAAGCCCGTTCCCAGGGGGTCGATCCACGCAAGTACCCCTGTAAGAATCGCCACAGTGCCCGAAAGCGCAAGCAACAGGCCAACAACGATGCGAATAACACGAAACACTGAGCTTCAAAACCTTTCTTGTGATTCTTTTGTTTTTCACATGACGGCTTCGATTCTCTCAAAAAGTCTGGACATCAAGAAGGCTTAACTCTATCGTCAATTACTAGCAAAGAGGTATTGTATTACTGTAATTTTAGTAATATAGTTACAGCATGACCCGCTTGCTGATCCTCTGGCTCCTCTCGGAAACGCCACTTCATGGCTACCGCATCAAGCGCATTCTTGAGGATGAGGCTTACGGTTTTTGGTTTTCGGTCGAGTTCACTTCGATTTATTCGGCACTGCGCACGCTAGTCAAGCTCGAATACGTCGAAGAAACCGGACTCGAACAAGATGGCGCACGCCCCGAGCGCATGGGCTATCGCATCACGCGCGCGGGGCGTGCACATCTGCGCGAGCTTCTGCGCAAGACTTGGGACGCAACACCATTGCTCGGTGATCCGTTTTCGATGGCGATTGCGGGCGTGCCCGAGTTGCCCCAAGAAGAAATCGTAACGCTGCGCGAATCGCGTATCGAAGCATTGGAAGCGCGCATCAAAGAATGCGGCGCGCTACGACGTGCCTCGCTCGATGAGGCGATGGTTGATCGTGCGCTCGCAATCATGAATGCCGAATTGAAATGGCTTAAGCAATGGAAACCGTAGTGCGCGGCCCGTTCATGGTTCGACGAGCTCACCACGAACGGAGACACCACGGCAAAGAAAAAATGACTCGCCCCAACGACTCACCATCTTGAAAGGAAAAACGATGAACACAGACGCTAAACCCGATATTCAACTCACTTCGAACGTCGTGATCGTAAACGACAAGAACGAAGTGCTCTTAACACGCTACGACCCCGATGACGAGCGTTGGTGGATTCCTGGCGCTTCGCTCGAGACCTACGAGCATCCCGATGCGGCAGCGGGGCGAGCGCTCGCGGATGTCGGACAGAGCGACAAACTCGCGGTGACGATGAAACACGTCGAATCGTTTCGCGGGCGACGTGGCTGGCATGTGATGTTCAACTACGCGGTACGAACGGATACAAACGAGGCGCAAGTGAAGGACGCCGACTCGAAATGGTTTCCGCTCGACGCGCTCCCTGCGATGACGCATGGGGAATGGGAAAAGAACGTGATCGCGCGTTGCATCGTGTAGCGAAACGAAAGCACACTTTCGGCAGTTTCTGTCTAGCTCCTGCAAAAATGCGCTTTAGTCATGTTTTTTTGTTGTATTGACCACGAGATAAATTCCGACTAACGTCACAATCATTCCGAGCAAGACGTTTATGGTCAGCCTTTCTTTGAACATGAGCCATGCCATGAGCGCGGTGAGCGCTGGAACGATGTACATCGTGCTCGTCAGCTTGGTAATTGAGCCCGTGCGCAACAGATAAAACATCAATGAAATGCCGATGCCCGAGAGCACAAACACGCTCCAGAGCCAGGCGATGATGACGTCGCTCGTCCAGCGCACGTTGAACGATTCGAATGCGAAAGCGAACGGCAACGTGGCGACGAGCGACGCGGTGAATTGAATCACCTGTCCGCTGCGCAAATCGAATTGCGGCACGAGTCGTTTTTGATAGATCACGCCTACGGTGTTTGCGACCAGCGCTAGCACGCAAAGCAACACGGGAATCAAGGCAAACTGCGCCGCAGCCAGTTTGCTCGCGAGCACGATCACCACACCGAGAAAACCGACGACGATGCCGACGATCTGTCGCACTGAGATGCGCTCGTGCGTTACGAAAAACAAGCACGCGGTGAGAATCGGTTGCAAATTCACGATCAGCGCCGCGAGCCCCGCAGAAAGCCCCATGCGAATTGAAACCCAAACACCGCCGAGATACACAGCTTGAATCAACACACCCGCGATGGCAATGTGAATCGCATCGCGCGTGCTCGGCCACTTCGCGCGCGCAACGAGTGCGAGTACGAGCATGAGCGCGATCACGCCCGCGTAGCGATACACCAAAAACGAAAGCGCTTCGGCATCAGTCGCAGCAAGTTTCGCGACGACATAGCCCGACGCCCAGATGAAGATGAACGCCGGAACGGCAACGCGCGAGAGCAACGAGGAGGAAGACAAGGA
>JBOFBL010000154.1:0-5773 GCA_051645545.1 Casimicrobium sp.
GGGTGCCGCGATTGTCGCCACCGCAATTAATGCAGGCGTCGAGAAGACGCTCTCCTTCGATTTCTCCGCCAACCCAATTCCCATCGAAGCGACGGACTTGTTTATTCAAGTCGTTTTCAAAGGCAAACTCGGCGAGGAAATCGATGCGGTCGCCGTTGGCACCAAAGACATCAGCGAGCCGACGTTTTATTCCTATGCAAACTTTAAAGATGTTTGCCATGGCAGGCTTAGTTCACGTACTCAACCGAGCTACACGTCAGATACGCCAGTCGCGCGCGCGGGGGTTTGCTCAACAGGAGAGCCAACTCTGCGCGCCGACGTGACTGCGGCCGCGTTTATGCCGACCCTGCCTAGTGTTCCTACTGGTCTTGGCGATGGAACGCTCTACAATTTGTGGGCGCGTACAGGCTTCAATGCGAATTTGCCCCACACAAAGGTGGTCGAGTGGACAGGACGCACGGTCGATCAGATCGCGGTCGGCGAATACATGAGGATTGCGTTTCTTCGCGACACCGTGGAGAAAAACCTTAAGATGTCGCTTAATCTCCGCGCCGACACCACGGGCAGCCTTCGCGAAACGGGAGACTTTGAGATGCCGAGCGGACCGTCAATCGCTTCAAGCTTAGGCTTCGGCTTAAATCACTGCGATGGCAATACCTCCGCGCCTCTACCGTATCTTTTGTATCAAGGCGAAGGTTACCGTCTCTTCGCCCGCCCAGCACGCACTCAGTTGAACGATGACGGGCAAACCCAGACCATGGATGCACCGGTTTACCTCGCGATGCGCGGCATCACGATGGGATTGAATACGGCTGAATGGCGAGCCGTTGAGAATGACGAAACGAACTACGATAACGACGGATTGTTTAGCGCGATAACATACTGGGGCGAGCGATCGCTAAGCGATATTCATCCAGATGATTGGGACATCGAAAGTTATCGCAGTATGCCTCGTCAGCGAAGCGCGCTTCTAGACGCCCCTGCGCTCTCGGCCAGCAACTTATCGCCCAAGCGAGTGGAACGACTTTATTTCTCTAGTGCACCGGCGTTTGAAGATCCAGTTCGGATCAATCAGCAAATGTTTTGCGATAGCACACACCCCCATCACGATTTGGTTTTCTACAATCGCCCTGCCGAGCACGCTCTCGAACTTGAGTTTAGTACGCGGCGACGTGTTCGCGCAGTTGGAAAAACCGTTATCGAGCCATATCACTAAGCAAAAAAAGACATGCACGAGCGGCACTTAGGTGCCCGCGCGCACGGACTTCTTCCAAAGCCTCAACTATGCGCAGAACGGCGTCACCCCATTGGCGAGTGTGACTGGTGCGCTGGAAGGCAGCTGAACCGTCACAGGCAGCGGCTATCGTCCGTTTGCCGCCTGTAGCTATTCCACCACCGGCATCTGCGGCTGCGCCGCAGAATCGTAACTCTTGGCTTGTAAACCAGAACGACCGCGTTGCTGCGTAACGACGCTTACATCGTATGCGTCGGCCTCGACGATGCGAGCAAACCGCCGAGCAGCGACTCAATGCGATTTTTCGCGGCGCGACCGGTTTCGTCTTTGGTGAATTGCACACCGATGCCTTGCGCTCGGGCGCCCTGAATGCCAGCAGGCGTGATCCAAACGACTTTGCCTTGCACGGCTACACGATTTGGATCATCCATGAGCGTGAGCAACATGAACACTTCGTCTGCGAGTTTGTAGGTGCGCGTGGTCGGAATGAAGATGCCGCCGCCTTCAACCCAGGGAATGTAGGCGGCGTAAAGCGCGGTACGCTCGCGAATATTGAGCGAGAGCACCCCTGATCGCATCGCTGTGGCATTGGCACCAATTCCCGTTTGATCCGACATGTTTTCTTGCGCGCTTTGAGCTAAATGACAGGTGAAAGGTTACGCGAACTTGCCGCGATAGTCGAGCAGAATAGCCTCAACTTGCAGCCGCGCTGACAAGGTGGTGTCGGGAATGGAGAGTTTTCGCAACAATTCGCGGTGAAAACGAATCGCCTCGGCGGCGGGAAGCTTATTCCCCACATTGCGCAAAACATCGGAAAAATCTGTGCACGTCGTCGGCGCGAGCGACGCCCGCACCCGCGACCAATCGGCAAGCCATTCGCCGAGTAATTCAAGTAACAAGGCAAAGCGGGAGCGTCGTCCGCTCTTGCCGCCCGCGTCGACCCACGCGCCCCAGGCAAGCGTTGGCAGTTCGCGCGGATTTGCGAGGTCGCGAAAGAATTTTTCACGTGTGTCGATCGCCTCATCTGTGCCATAAGCGAGCGCCGCGAGTGGTGCCCCACGCGACATGGCGAGAGCGCGCTCGGCCGCCGCACCGCGCACACCATTTTCGGCAAGCCAATCGATGGCCAGTGCATGCTCGGCATGCGGCAAACTCAAACGCAGTGTTCGCGAACGAATGGTTGGCAAGAGTTTTGCTGGGCGCGAGGCGAGCAAGATCCATCGCGTATTGGGTGGTGGTTCCTCAATGGCCTTAAGCAGCGCATTCGCACTTTCACGAGACAGCGCAGTGGCCGGATCAATCAGCAGCACACGTCCGCGCATGGTAGACGCGGAGAGTTCCATGAACGATATTGCTTCGCGCGCAGCATCGGTTTTGATGATCGGCAAGCGCGCGACCTCGTCGTCACTTTCTTCCGGTGCAAGGCGAATGAAATCGGGATGCACATCGCCCGCTAGCCAGCGACAGCTGCCGCATTCGCCGCACGCGCGATGATCCTTGGGCGTTTCGCACAAGAGCGAGGCCGCAAGTGCGGTTCCCGCTTGCGCAAGGCCGTCGCCTTCGCGGCCCACAATCATCCACGCATGATGCCGCGTGCGCACCGTTTCTCGCACGTCGGATAACCACGTTTGTTGCCAGGCAAACGGCACTAAATTCATGTCGACGCCGCCTCGGAAAACAAGCGCTCGACGCGCGCGAGTACCTGCTCGCGAACGATCTCTTTGGCTTGGCGACTGTCGAACACGGCGATGCGATGCGCTTCGTTTTTTGCGCGATCGAGATACGTTTGACGAACACGATCGTGAAAGTCCTTTGCTTCCGATTCAATGCGATCAAGCGCGTCGCGCCCTGCGATGCGATCTTGCGCAGCATCCGGCGGTAAATCAAAGAGCAAAGTTAGCGCGGGAGAAAAACCTGGATGCACGATGTTCGCAATCGATGCAACGTAGTCGTTACCCAATTGCCGACCGCCGCCTTGATAAGCGAAGGTCGCATCGGTAAACCGGTCGCAGAGCACCCACGCACCGCGCGCAAGCGTTGGCCACACGACTTGCCGCAAATGTTCGTTGCGCGCAGCAAATACGAGGAGCGCCTCGGTTTGCGGCGTCATTGCATGATTTAGAAACAGCGAACGAATCGATTCACCCAACGGTGTGCCACCGGGTTCTCGTGTGCAAACAACCTCGATACCACGTGCAACCAGATTATCGCGAACAGCGTCGATATGCGAGCTTTTTCCCGCCCCATCGATCCCTTCGAACGTGATGAACTTTCCCTGCACGAACTAGCGCCTTAACTGAAATTTCGCGACCGCACGATTATGCTCGGCGAGGTTGCGTGAAAATTCGCTGGTGCCGTCGCCGCGCGCAACGAAATACAAAAATTCGCTCTTAGGCGGATTCACCGCTGCGCGAAGCGAGGCACGACCGGGGTACGAAATCGGCGTCGGCGGCAACCCATCTCGCGTGTAACTGTTGTACGGTGTGTCGGTTTGTAAATCGACTTTGCGCAAATTGCCATCGAATTTTTCGCCCAACCCGTAAATCACTGTGGGATCGGTTTGCAGACGCATGCCAATGCGTAATCGATTGATAAAAACTGAGCCGACCATCGGACGATCCGATTCGCGCCCGGTTTCTTTTTCAATGATTGAGGCAAGGATGAGCGCCTCGTACGGCGTTTTAAGTGGCGTATCGGGCGCGCGCCGCTCCCACGCTTGGGCAAGCTCTTGCTTCATGCGCTTATGCATCGCCCCGATGAGCGTGGTCGCACTACCCTCAGGCGCAACGAGATACGTGTCGGGGAACAAATAACCTTCGAGATTCGCCGTTTCCGCGCCAATCGCTTTCGCCCATTGATCGGGCGCAACGACCGTATCCGCTCGAAACAGCTTCTGCTCGCTCAAAAGCTTTTTCATTTGTGAGAATAGTTCGCGCTGCGTAGTTCCTTCCACCACCGTAATCGGCAGTTGAATCGCTGCACCGCTTTCCAAGGCATCGAAAATTTCGCCAAGTGTCTTTGGCGCGGTGAATAGGTATTGCCCCGCACGAATCTTCGCATCGCCCTCGGTCAGACTGCGCACGCGAGACATCAACTGCAACTGCCACGCCGGTGCGACCTCTTGTTTTGCAAGATCGGCAACCACACGATTGACGGATGCGCCGCGAGGCACGTTGAGCGTGAGCCCGGCTTCGGGGAGTTTTGCCAAGCGCATTGGCAAATAGCTTTGCGCCGCCCAAAACGTCGCGCCCGCTGCAATGGCGAGGAGCACTAGGATCGCAAAGAGTTTCTTCATTCGGGGTAATTCGGTCGTGATACAACGTTGTAACGCATCAATCCTATAATTTTGCCTATGTTTGCGAAGCAACCCTCCTCTTTTCGACTTGGTCGCGGTTTCACGCTCGTGGAAGTGCTTGTTGTGATCGTTATTCTGGGCATTCTCGCGGCAGTGATTGTGCCCAATGTCATCGGTCGCGCCCATGACGCACGGGTCGCAGCGGCGAAACAAGATGTGGCAACGCTTTCGCAGTCACTCGCAATGTTTAAGCTCGACAACGCGCGCCTGCCCACGGCAGAACAAGGCTTGAAAGCGCTTGTCGAAAAACCCGCGATCGCGCCGATTCCGAACAATTGGCGCACTGGTGGCTACATCCCACGTTTGCCCAACGATCCGTGGGGTAATCCATACCAGTATTCAAACCCCGGACTCAAGGGCGAATACGATGTGTTTAGCTTCGGCGCCGACGGCAAAGCCGGTGGCGAAGGCGAAAACGCCGACCTCGGAACCTGGAATCTCTAGGCCATGCGATCGCGTCGCACGCAAGCGGCGTTTAGCCTGATTGAAGTACTCGTCGCGCTGACGATTCTGGCGGTTGGACTCATAGCCGCGTCGCGTGCGGCCGTTGTCGCGAGTTTCGATCAAAGCGTGTTGCGCGATCGCACGCTCGCGCGTTGGGTTGCACACAACACGCTTGCCGATGTTCGGTTGCAAGGCACGATGGCGCAAGTGGGCAAAAGCACTCGCGAGTATGAACAAGCAGGCATTCGCTTCACAGCCGCCACCGAAGTGACTGCGACCCCGAGTCCACTCTTCACGCGAGTGGAAGTACGCGTTGTGCGCAACGACAATCCTCAATACGAGCTTGCCAATGCGGTGGGCTTTTCCTCTCGATTGTGATGCGATGAAGATTTGTCGCGGCATGACGCTCGTAGAACTGCTCGTCGGTATGGCACTCGCCACGCTGATGACAGTCGCTGGCTGGCGCGCAATTGAAGCGCTGCAATCTGCGCGCGATCAAACGTTTCGCGATGTGACGCAATGGCAGGCGCTCGATACCCTCGTCGCGACGCTCGAATCCGATCTTCGTCGCGCCGATCTTCGCGTGTTTTCGGGGGACGCGACCTCGCTTACCTTGCGGCTCAATCCACTTGATGCGAAAGAGCCGATTCGCACCGTGCGCTACCGTTGGGTTGCAAGCGAAAACGGACTTGCGCGCGTGATTCGCTCGAGCGACGAAGGCGAGATTGCATTGACGGAGG
>JBOFBL010000155.1:0-4041 GCA_051645545.1 Casimicrobium sp.
CGTTATATAGCCCTGAAACGACTGGTAAGAGATTGGCTGCTTTGCCGCCTCAGCCGCAGCACGATAGTCACGACTAATTTTGTATTTTGGCGAAAAAGGAGAAGGTAATACTTGCATCACGATCACGCCGGGGCCGTCAGCACCAAGTGCTTTCACGAAAGCACTATTCGAGTTGTTGGTTAGTGCAACATGTTGCGCCAAGCCCCCTGCGGCTTTGAACTTCTTGATGAAGTCAGCGGAACCCGCGGCGTTCAGCGCATAAACAATGACATCAGGCTTGAGTGGGATAATGTTGGCCAAGGCTTTGGTAACGTCGGGCTTACGGTTGTCAACGCGCTCGAAAGCGATCGGTTTCAAATCGAATTTACCGAGTGTGTCCGGCAAGCCTTTCTCTACGTCGTTACCAAAGGCTTCATCAGCTACAACGAACGCGAATTTCCGATGGCCATAGGCATGTTGTAGTTGAATAGCGCGCAAGATTTCGGCGTTGTAACTCGCTCGCACGGCGAAGGACTGCCGTCTAAGTGGGCTCATCACAATCGACGGACCAGGTTGCGGGCCGATAAGCGGTACGTTGTGTTCGTCTGAAAACTTGAGTAGTGTTTCTACAGCTACCGATGTTCGCGGCAACACGAATCCAAGCGTCGCTTTTTTCTCTGAAATTTCTTTCGCGAGTGATTCGGTTTTTTTCGGATCTTGGTTGTCATCAATGCGCTCAAAAACGACTTTTCGTCCGTTTACGCCAGCTTCGTTTACTTTTTTAAGAAATAAATCTGCTGCGTCAATTACTTCTTTGTTGCTATTTGCCAGTACCGAGTTTGAGAAGGGGCCGACCGCGTGAAATACAACACGGTCTGGAAACACGCCGTTAGTTTGCGCAAATACGGCTGAGCAAAGTGCTGTAGTTAGTATCGCCACTGCCGTTGACGACGTGTTTCGTCCATGGTGCAGTGAGTTCATTAGAAAATTCATAAATAAGGGATACGTAGACAACTTGAGATGAAATTCTCAGGCAGAAATTAGACCATGTGAATATGCAGAAATGGAAACGGGCAAAGGTCTGTTTCGTCATTAAACAATGACTTTTATTCATCGACTTTTAGGAGGCGTCTGATGACATCATCATGCAACCGTTTGTTGTCGCTTGCAAGACTGACGTTATTGGTCAGTCTCGGAAACCTCTGTGCGTCACAAATTACCATTCTCTGAACGGATCCACAAACACGTAAGACCCATCATTCTTTCTATAGATGTTGTCACCGTTATTGTCGATCCTCAAGCTCATACCCAAAGTCTCTTCGTTGCGATCCAATACAGAGTTAACGAGTTTCACAAAATCGTCCACAACCTTGTCACCGGTCTTCGTGCGATCTGGCACTTCTGCCAGCGGATCGTATTCTTCGAGATCATCATCTAAGGACGCGTGGGGCGTACGAACAACACGCGCGTCGCCTAGGTCTTCGAATCCAACGATTTGAACGCTACTCTGCCACGCTGCAGGACGCCCCGGCGAATATTGGCCGGACTTCTCAGAAGGTAGACGCTCGCTATCGATCGCAAAGTATGAATCCGCAAATCTAATATTGTTGGTTCTCATATATTGAGCCACTGCATCATCTGTTTTTAGTTGCTCAATAGCTTTCATCGCAATGCCGTACGGCACATCAGAGCCGCCCGCGCTACTCCCAAAAACGCGCTGCGCCTTGATTGCGAAAGTGGCCTGATCGCCAGTAGTTGCATTATTCACATTCAGTTTCGCCACAACAGACTGAGCGCCGTACCCAATACCTTCAACGGCGCCATAAATACGCTTTGAAGCCCCGTCGCCTGTGTCGCTACCGGTTTCTTTTCTTCCTCCGAATTCGTAGCTTAATGAAGCATTGTTTTTCGAACCTGCCGAGATCAGCGAATCAACGGCCTTTCTAACCTCACCGATGAGTCCTGGGAATCGTTTTGCGATGTCGGCGAACTGTGTGTCGTAGGTGGCACTCCACCTTTGCTTAGATGACACGGAGCGCAAATCAACAGTGGCATCTGGCTCAGTCGTATTAGCGGTTTGGTTTTCCGCGCCAACCCAACTGCCCTCAGGCAACTGTCCGGGTCGACGCGTTGGGTCGTTTTCTTTTGCAATTTTCAGATCAACATCGGCGCGATCGAGCGCGGTTTGCCACGCCTCACCTTCACCGATTTCAACCGTTGCTGATGCGAATCCGATGTCGCTCAAATGCGTATCAAGCTCACCTCTGATGCGATTGACCACGGCACCATCAAATGAAACCGAAGCGAGCAGCTCGCGACTTTCGGCGAGCACTTCTGCGACGTGTTGCGCGTCGCCGATAGCTACGTATTCATCACCCGAGCGATGGATCACACGTACCTGATCGTTGCCTTGGAGTCCGTACTTGATATTGACCGCGTCCGCCGCATCGGCGAGCGCGATATTCGACGCCCACAGCAACGTGTCGCCAGCAAACCATGAACCTTGTTTGTTAACCAATCCGAGATTATTGATATCGATCGAAGCAATCGCTTGTCCGCTACGCGGCGGATTAAGATTGATCGATGCCCAGTTCTCTATCAGCCCATCATCGGTGCGCGACAATCTGAGCGACTTCGCAAGAAGCTCGTCGATCTTACGACCCTTGTCTGGATCGTTCTCGGCGATGTGATTGAACTGTTGCTCAACATAGTTGCGAAGCCAGCTATTTGTAAGCCGCCTGTCTTGCTCAGTTAAGGGCGCAGTGCGCGCTGCGCTGATAGAAAGGGCTCCCTGCTCATTATCGGCGGCGTCATTCGGCACCGGTTGCGAGGTGAAGAACGGTGGCTGCCCGCCTCGCTCCGCCGAATAAAGACCCTGCTCAACTTTGCCTTGCGTAATCTCGTCGGCTTTCGTAATGAGCGCTTCGCGCAACTGGGCACCGTTTTGATCGGCACGCGCAGTCAGCTTCGCAGTGGTGTACTCCCAGCCTTTCTCAGGATCAAGGCGATAGCGTTGGCTTACCTGACCGTCGGCTCCTGGTTTGTCGAATTCGACCTCCAGAGACTTCATTGCGCGATCAAACTCTTCAAGCACGGTATCCACGCGTTGATTGTCGCCCACCAAAATAAATTGGTTTCCCTGCTGGAACCCGGTGACGTGCGCAGCATTGTTAGTCGCGCGAATTGCATCGACCATTGCGCCGCCAACTGTGCCGATCAATTCGTCGCCGCCACTATATTTCGCGGGATTATTATCATTGAACCACTTAAACGCGGTGGACAACTCAACGAACGCCGCACTCTCACCACCTTTGAATTGATAGTGATGATCAAAGGCGCCGAAAGTGGCGAGCCCCGGCACACGATCAGAGCTCAACGCGCGTCGAAGCTCTGATTTTGCAAAATCAATTTTTTCTTCCACGCTCCAGCTACGCGTCTCTTCGACCATGCGCAGCACTACACCGGGGCGAATCTGCTCAGGAATCAATGAGAGCGGAACACGCACGATACCGTTCGTCGTGTTACGTAACAGCCATGCGTCGCTGCTCACGCGATCAGCGGAGCTGGGAGCTCCGCCTTGCATCGAAAGGCCAAGTGCGACTTTATTGGCGGCGTCAAGCGTTGACCGCTCAGTCGAACGAGGGACCCCCGCACGCGCAGCAAAGCTCGTCGCACTCTCGCCTGGGAATGGCTTGATTGCATTGGCGGGCAGTGTGATCTTCGCTGTGACTGAAGCATCCGTTGCTTGCGTTTGCGTATTTGTTTTGGTGGTGATGGGATCAGGCGCGGTGGGGTTCGTTGTGGTTGTAGTAGCTGATGGCCCCGTGCTCGTGCTTGTCGCTGTTGTTTTTGTGGGTGTCTTTGGAGCCGTGGGCGCGTTTGGTGTGGCGGCAGTGGTTGGGTTGTTGGCGACGTTGGCGACCGCGGCTTTCTGCGCCTCTACGCCGAGCGTGCGGAAGGTCTTGAACTGCGGGCCTGCAAACACCACCGCTGGCGTCTGACCCGTATCTCGATTAATTAAGCCGTTGACCGCTTGATGCGCCTCGCTGACCTTCTTCTGTG
>JBOFBL010000156.1:0-3351 GCA_051645545.1 Casimicrobium sp.
CGTTATATAGCCCTGAAACGACTGGTAAGAGATTGGCTGCTTTGCCGCCTCAGCCGCAGCACGATAGTCACGACTAATTTTGTATTTTGGCGAAAAAGGAGAAGGTAATACTTGCATCACGATCACGCCGGGGCCGTCAACACCAAGTGCTTTCACGAAAGCACTATTCGAGTTGTTGGTTAGTGCAACATGTTGCGCCAAGCCCGGCATCGACGCAACCGAAAGAGCCGCAAATCTCTACTTCTGAGTGATTCTGGTTTCGGGACAGGGTCACCCACAGCGTTCAGCGCATGCCATGGCGTGGGATATTTGTTTGAGCTACGCTTTCTAGACGTGCTATCGGTATTGATTCCAATTGTGAGTCGTCCAAATTAGATTTGCCCAATCGATGTATCGCTGTCTCGTGGCTTGGTTGACCAACGATTTTTCTTTCATTATCCGAAGCGTTCTTGCCAAATTGTTGGCAGTCATCTCTTGACCTGCGGGATAGTCAAACCCCTTGGGCTTTGTTGGCTCCTCAACCACTGCAGTTGGTGACTGAAGGCACGCCCATGTCGATACTACTGTAACACCGCAAATCGACCAGTTACCGATGCTCGAGGAGGTTATAGGAGATGTGGCGAAAGAGGTCGTAACGTCTAGTGCGCTGTTGGCAAGTGCAGAGAGCAGTCGTTGTTTGAAGACACTACCGGTTACGCCGGGTATGTCGTAGGTTTCTACATCATCCCAAGTAGATGAGCTCGCGTCTCCCGGCTCGCCTATGAGCCAAAGTGGGTGCGCGATCCGCATCTGCCAACCGCGTAGTTCCGCGCCAACACCGTTATTTCGCATCTGGTATGCCTTAATGAGACTTTGTGACATGCGTAAGGCTTGCGGCTCGCCAGATATTTCGCGCAAATTCATCACGTGTTTGAATTGATATGGCCAGTCTTGCGGCTCCACATTGACCGCTTGACGTTGCCCAGAATTCAGCGTCATTTGCAGTTGATACCAAGCGGAAGAGAAATACTTCCCAACGAGCCTAGACTGCCATTCGAACCCCGCTTCTTGATCGTTTGCAACAATGTGAGGCGCGAGCGGATGCACCGATTGTCCGTCACTCGGCCATGCTCTGAGTTCGCCTCCCGAAGGTAGCGCTTGTGGTGCGACCGCTTCTAATTCGTACTCTTGTATCAATTCCCATTGTTTGATTGCGGACCACTGTGCAAGCGATAGTTTCACTTGCTCGCGAGCGTAGCCATTGACCGATTGCGAAAGATGGGTGCCTTCTGTGGTTCGCCATGGTGAGTCGCCTGTCCCGTCAGTTGCGCCCTCGCCGATAAACATACGGACTGCGCTGTTAAGTCGCGAAAATCTCGTTTGCAGGTTGCCGTTTGCGATAAGCTGGGCTACCCCAGTGGTTCGGAGTGTGTTGCGTAAGGTTTCGTATTCGGAACTAGGTGACCGTACTCCGACGTTAAACAGATCTCCCCAAATGTCAAGCGGATGAACTTCTGGCAGCCACGCATTCCAGTCGGGAAACTGCAGTGCAATAGGCATCTCGCGAATATTGAGCGATCCCGATGGTCGCGCAATGCGGGCGAGTGAGGCGTTCGACACGTCAGCGCTAGTGGCGCTCGCGTTTGGGAAGAGGTAGCGCAGCATCTCGTTGTCATTCGCAAGTACCACCTGCAATCCTCCGCCTGCAGCCCACTCGGTGACAGGGCGTGCATCAATTCCGGCCGCCGGTTGATAAGGTGGATTCCAGGGGCGCGCTTGCTTGGGTGCGGGGAGGGGGAGATTGCGAATATAGGCGGCTAATTGCTCGCCTTGCTTCGTGGTCAGACCGTGAAACTGGCTCCGTGCTACGATGCTCCAGTCAGAATAATTAAAATATTTGAGATCGCGACCATCACGGGCGTGACAACTTGAGCAACTAGCGCGAATCGTTTTGTTACTCAGCGGACTCTCTCTCAGAGCCACCCTACCTTCCCATAACGCTTTACCTGCACTAATGTCAGCACTCGTGCCGCCTACGCGCCAAAGCGTTGGATCGTCATCGTAAAAAACATTAGACGGTAAAACGCTACTGCTATCTGCCCTTAAAAAGTTGAAGGCGAGCACTCTATAGCCAGAGGTAAATCCGTCTGTGGCATTGAACCGGAAATCGATTTTGTTGCTACCAACCCGCACGCCGCTAATTGGGACGCTAAGTCGGGTAGTAAAGAAGCCTCCGGCGACGCCTCCGTACGCTCGTTCGGGCATTTCAAGCGTGGCCGCCTGATCGTCGATATTGACCCACGCTCCACCATTGACACGTACACTGCCCTTTGCCCCTCGCGCTGCTCCGATTGCACTTGTGCCATCGCGATAGCCGCAACGATGGCACTGCATCCACAATCGATTTACGTTGCGTGCATCGGCTACATCGACTGCAATGCTCTCGATGTAGCCAGCCGATCCAATCACCTCTATCGGAAGACGCGTTTGCTGCGCGCCGCAGCCACCCTCGATATAGCTCATGATTGCCGAAACATTTCTGCGTGTTGCGTTCGACGGGAAAGTGATTCCGGAAGTCAGTGCGGCACCTCGATATCCGGCCACGTACCGCGCGATGATCAACGCGTCTACCGATGTAAATTCTTTGTCACTATCAATGTCGAGTCGGAGACTGTTATTCGTGATGTAAGAATCAGCTCCGGCAAGTGCCGAAGTTGAGCCTAGCGCTCGCGTAAGGGAGGCATCTCTTGCGCCACGCGCAAATCGAACTAGCGCAGTTGAATCCACCGTAAAATTCGCTATCGAGCCGCCAGATACCGCGAATGGGCAGTTTTGCACTTGTGCAAACGTATACCCTGCGTAAGCAATCAATAGCAATGCAAAGACGAGTTTGCCGATGCCGGCCTTGATTTGTTGCATGTTTGAGTTTTTTAAGCGCCAGCTAACCTATATACGAGTACCCCAAGGTGTCACGGTTGAGATGCGACGCAGCTTAGAGCGGGTGTTTTACGCAATACAGTCTATTTGTAGCGATTGTTTACCGAAAGGACTTGCTCGTATCGATTTGTAACAAAGTGTTTGTTACGCGTATTCGCTTGTTTTTGCAATTTGATAGCGTTGCGCCATTTCCAAGATCAACAACGAGAGGAATTGGAGTTCAGGGGTCGACTGACCCTATGCAGAAGTCAGCATCGATCAGGTCGCCAGTCTTCAATAAATAAACTTACCGTCTTTCGAAATCATCGTCGCTTCCACGAATTTTGAACCCATGCGCTCCTTTGCACTGAAGTTAACGATGAAGCCATCGAAGTCTTTGTTGGCGATCGATTCCATTGCGTTTGTTAACGATTCAGGCGTTGGGCTTTTTCCAGA
>JBOFBL010000157.1:0-4176 GCA_051645545.1 Casimicrobium sp.
AACCCGCACATTGTCACCAACGGCGGATTTTGAATCCGCTGCGTCTACCAATTCCGCCACCCCGGCACAGAGTGAAGCCAGAAATTATAGCTGACCGAAAACTGTGTGAGTTAGAGTGCGTAGACTGGCAGGAGCGGCCCTGGCCGCGATCATTTTTTGAAACAAATCGCGGCCAGGGTCGCTCCTACCGATTTACGCAATACCTTGGTTACCGTTGGTGTTGAGTATTCGCGGTTGATTGAGTCGGCGCGCAGTGACACGTTTTTTCGATTTGAGCCAGGTTTCAACGACGTCCCACACCGGTTCCGTTTTCGCGTCTCTGGCGGCCTCTGATACCGGCGCCCAACCGGCGACTTTGTAAGTCTTCGCGGCTTCGATTGTTTTGCCGCCGAGTCGCATCGCGGTGATGCGTTTGCCCTGTGCGCCGAGCGGATCAATCGTGTATTGCAAGCCACCGACACGCACCATATCGCCGCCCTGTTGGTAGTACGGGTCGGGATTGAAGAGGTTGTCTGCGATGTCTTCGAGTACGGTTTTGATCATCTCGCCACTCATATCGGTGACGGTCGTGTACGAGTAGGTCGTCGCGGTTTGATCCATCACGTGTTCGCGAGTGATTGGTTGATTCGAGAGCAGCGACGTGCCCCAGCGGAAACCCGGCGAGAACGCGATCTCGCACTGCTTGACTTCCATCAACGCGTCGAGAATCAACTGATCGAAAGTACCGTTGAAATTGCCGCGACGATAGAGCATGCCATCCGTCCGCGCGAGCACTTCGCCTAACTTCGCTTCGTGCGGTGCGCGAATCTTTGCGATGAGCTCGCTCATCGGTTTGTCCGCTTCGAGCAAGTTAGAAAACACCGGCAGGAGCTTGTAGCGGAAGTCGGCGATCTTGCCTTGCTTCACATCGAAATCGAGCACGCCTAAAAATTTTCCGTTCGATCCGGCGTTCGTTACGAGTGTTGTGCCGCCCGCGTTTTTTACGGGGATCGCACTGGGCACGCCATCGTGCGTGTGCCCGCCCAGGATCGCATCGAGCCCGCGCACGCGCGAGGCGAGTTTCAAATCGACGTCCATGCCGTTGTGCGAGAGCAACACGACGACTTGCGCGCCTTTGCCACGCACTTCGTCGATCGTCCTTTGCATGTCTTCTTCGCGAATCCCGAACGACCATTCGGGCGTGAAGTAGCGAGGGTTCGCAATCGGTGTGTACGGAAACGCTTGGCCGATGATTGCAATCGGCACGCCGTTCATTTCGCGCATCGTGTACGGTTTGAAGACTAAGTCTTCGAAGTCCGTTGTTTTCACGTTTTGTGCGATGAAATCGATCTTGTCTTTGAAATCTTTCTCGACGATTTCTTTCACGCGATTCGCGCCGAGCGTGAATTCCCAATGCGCCGTCATCACATCGACACCGAGCGCTAAGCAAGCGTCGACCATGTCTTGCCCGTTGGTCCACAATGCCGTGGCCGAGCCTTGCCAGGTGTCGCCACCATCGAGCAAGAGCGCGCCGGGACGCGAGGCTTTCATTTGCTTCACGAGCGTGGCGAGATGCGCGAAACCACCGACTTTGCCGTAGGTTTTCGCGGCGGCCTCGAAATCGAGAAAGGTAAAGGCATGTGCTTCGCGCGTGCCGCGACGTACGCCGAACTCGCGCAACAGATGTTCGCCGACGAGATGCGGCGCTTTGTTGAGCGCGCTGCCGAAACCCAAATTCACATTCGGCTCGCGGAAGTAAATCGGCTTCAACTGCGCATGGCAATCGGTCATGTGCAAGAAATGCACGTTGCCGAAACGCGGTAAGTCGTACATGCGATTTGGATTCGTCGCCGCGAGCAAATCGCGTGAATTGAGCGCGGCACCGCTCGCCGCAGCGATCGCGAGGAGGTTTAGAAATTCACGGCGTTGCATGAGCTGTGTGGTCTTTCTTCGATGACAACATTCGACGGAGACTGTCGATGATCGTTGCGTGCGGTCGTTAAGAATTGACCGCCAACCCTGCTAGCGTTCGCCCAATTTAATTGGGCGATAGTGTTAAAAACATTAATTTTCGAAAATTATAGAAAACTGCTTCATCGCCCATAAAAAATGGGCGATCGTCTATGGCGCCAATGCGTGATTCAGCGCCAGCCGATCACTTGTTCACCGGGCTTTCCGGGTCGAGCAGAAGCGCCATCACATCCTTCATCTGCGCTTCGGTCAAGATGCCCGCATCGCCAAAACGCGGCATGTTGGCGCAGGCGTTGAACGCATGCGAATTCCAGATGCGCGCCCAGGTGTATTTCACGATGGGTTCGGATTGGCCGCGAAGTTTGCCGTAGTTCCACAGCGTCGGCCCGATGTTGCCGTGTGAGATTTCGGCTTTATCGATTTGATGGCAGGCGTAGCAATTGCCACCCGCGACGGTGTTCGCCGCATCGCTGAATTGCAAACCGCGACCACTTTGTGCGATCGATTCGCCGCGTTTCCAGTCGCCCAAGTATTTGCCGTCGGCGGGGTACTTCACACCCGCGAGCGCTTTTGCTTGCAGCGATTCACGCACTTTCGGATCAAGATCTTTGCCGGTTTCGGCAGCAACCGAACACGCACGTTGCAACTCGCTTTGATCGAGGCGATCAATTTTTGCGGTTGCCGTTTCTTTGAACGATGATTTCAGTGCGGCGACGATCTCGGCGTCGGTCGGCGCTTTTGGGCCTTGAGGTGCGGTCGCAACCGTTGCGCAACTCGCGATGACAATCGTCGCAGAAAGCGTCAGGAAAATTTTCGTTTTCATCGTCATCTCCCTATCGCTTGATCGCTGGTGAATCCATGGTGCCGCCTTGCGCCTTCACACCCATGTAAGTGATCAGATCGACAGAGGCTTGTGAGAGGAATGCGAGTTCGGGGAAACGCTGCTGGCGGAAGCAATCGTAGAGACGCCATTGCATCGTGCGCATCGCGCCCTGGCTCACGCGATAAGCAGGCCACGTGGTAAATGCGCGTTGCGCATTGTCTGCTTTCTGGAAGTTCGGAAGGTCTTGCAAACGAATGCGTTGTCCATCGACACCGTGACACGTCGAACACGCGAAATCGTACGGACCACCCTTGAAGAAGAACATTTTCTCGCCGCGCAGATAGGATTCTCTTTCCTTCGGATGCGTTTGCGACAACGCTACCTTCGCGCCGCGTGACAGACCGACAACGTAAGCGGTAAGTGCTTCGTGATCGGTTTGACGCTCGCCTTGCGTGAGCGAGTACGGGCGCTTGGTGAGCTCTTCGCGAGTGAAACCTTGCAGAGTGATTTGGCAATGCACGATACGCGATTCCGCATCCATCACGCGATCGACATCCGCGAAGTAGCGAGGCAGTTGCGCATACGCGCCCGCAACTTTTCCCGGGCCGAGACCGAGGTCACATTTCTCCAGCGAGACATTCTTCGGGCCGCGTTTTTCTTTCCACAAACCCTCGCCGCGCATCTCAAGCAGCTCGGCGGGATTGCCGTCGGCGAGCAGTTGGCGATAGCGCTCGATTTCTTTTTGCGCGTCTTGTTGTGCGGCAACAGGCGTTGAGAGCGCTGTCACGAAGAGCATTGATGCGACTGTAATCGCGAGTTGCAATTTCATGTGTCCTCCTCTTTCTTCTTAGTCCCAAACGAAAACGGCGGTCACGCCGCCGTTCTTTCTATCACTGCGACTTAAGCAATCGCCGTTTCATCGGTTCGCTTGTCACCTTTGTTGTCAGTCCAAGTGATGACGACTTTGTCACCCTTCGCGCCACCCTTGAAACTAAAGTTCATCACTGGATTTTGCGAAACGGCGGGGCCGAAGTAGGCGTTGAGTACTGGTTTCCCGTTGTGCGTCGCATTCACGTTTTGAATGAAGTGCGCCGGAATCGTTGCACCCGCCGCGTCTTTGCGCTGCCCAGTTTCCATTACGTGCGCCATCAACACACGAACTTCTGTCGTGTCGCCTTTGAGAGTTGCGCGAATGCGCATCGGATCTGCCATGATTAACCTCCACACCCACCGAGGGTGACTTTTACTTCTTTGGTTGCAACGTAATACTTGCCGCCCGCTTTCACCACCGCGTGCACATTGGAGCTTTGCCCCATCTTCACACGCGTGCCCACGTTCGCTTCCGTGCCCGCTGGAACATCGAATTGCGCGGCAAGACTACTGGGATTCTTTTCAACGAGGAT
>JBOFBL010000158.1:0-2457 GCA_051645545.1 Casimicrobium sp.
GCTGAAGCGCTCTACGCGACGCGTCAAGCGCGCACGATCCTCAACAAAGACAGCGATCGCTTAGTGCGCGTGTTAATTGGAAACAACCCAAAGGTGAGCGATGAAGTGCGAAGAGCGCATCCCGATGTGATCGTGCTCAACGCGACTGCGCCGACGCCCGAGATTGCTGAATTGCTCAACACAAAAACCGTGCTCATCGATCCGCTCGGCAATCAAGTGATCGCCTGGGATCGTTCGCAAGACATCAAAGGCATCAAGCGTTTGTATGGCGACATACAGCGCGTGATGCGGGCGACGAAATGGTCGACACAATAAATTCGCTTGCGGTATCTACGGCGACGCTCGATGAAATGCCACAGTACGTTTTGTTTGCAACGGAAGCGCAGGAGAGGCTTCGGGCGCGCGGGCTTGCGCAGTGGGTGCCGGTCGCGCATGAACCCTACGCGCCAACGTTGCGCGCGAACATTGAGTGCGGTGTGATTAAACGTGTAGCAACCCCTGCGAACGAGGCGATTGCTTTTTTCGCGATTACGACGAACCCGTCGGAATGGTGGCAAGCGACAACGCAGCGCGCTGTTTATTTGTCGGGTATTGTGGTTTCCTCCGGATACAAAAATTGCGGCGTTGGTGAATTCATCCTGCGCTGGGTTTGTGAGCATGCAGCGCAACAACACTGCGAAAGCGTGCGACTCGATTGCCATGCCGATAATCGTTGGCTGTGCGCATACTATGAACGCGCTGGTTTTGCCGAAGTAAGGCGTCTTGAACAACATCCGGGCTATATCGGCGCTCTTTTCGAAAAACAGCTTGCGAATCGAGCAGACGCCGGTAGCATTTCTCAATGAACAACAACGTGCCCACGCAAACCACCTGGCGCGACTATTGGATCGTCACCAAACCGCGCGTGACGCTGCTCGCGGTATTCACGTCGTTCATCGGCATGTTGCTTGTCGAGCAATCGTTTCCACCGTGGCGCGTGGTGATCGGCGGTTGCATCGGCATTTGGCTGCTCGCGGGGGCGAGCTTCGCGATGAATTGCCTGCTCGAAGCAGCGGTCGACGCCAAGATGAAGCGCACGAATTGGCGGCCCTCCGCCTCGGGCGCACTGTCAACGACGCAAATCGTCGTCTTCGCGTTGATCCTGGGCGCACTCGGCAGTGCCGTGTTGATTGTCACGACCAACGTACTCACCTGGGCGCTCACACTCGCGACCTTCTTTGGTTACGCATTCATTTACACGCTGTACTTAAAACCGAACACGCCGCAGAACATCGTGATCGGCGGTGCCGCAGGCGCGATGCCGCCGGTGCTTGGTTGGACTGCGGTCGCGAACGACATCAGCGCGCCGCCGCTCTTGTTGTTCCTCATCATCTTCGCGTGGACGCCGCCGCATTTCTGGGCACTCGCGTTGTACCGCGTCGAGGATTATGAGAAGTCGGGCTTACCGATGTTGCCCGTGACGCACGGTCGCGATTTCACATTGCTACAGATGTTGCTCTACACGTTTTTGTTGCTCGCGGTGTCGCTGTTGCCGGTGGCGATTCGCATGAACAGTTGGCTCTACGCGATCGCCGCGCTCGTACTCGGGCTGCGCTTCGTGCAGGTTGTGTGGCAACTCAAAAACGATTACAGCGATGCGAAATCGAAAGCGGTGTTTCGTTATTCACTCACGTACTTATCGCTGCTCTTCGCGGCATTGCTCATCGATCACTACGCCATTGCGTGAATTTGGTTGATATAAGCCCTACGCTTTATCACCCAACTTAATAGGGCAATCAATTAGAAAATAGTCACTGTTGAAATAATAAGAAAATAAACCAATCACCCTATTAAATAGAGCGTATCGTTTTAAAGCTTATATCGTGAAATCGCAACACGCATTGGTGCTCTTCTCGGGAGGTCAAGACTCAACCGTCTGCCTCGCGTGGGCGCTTGCTCGCTATGCGCATGTGGAAACGATTGGCTTCGACTACGGTCAGCGTCATCGCATCGAACTCGACGCGCGCAAGAACGTGATTGCATCGCTGCGTAAACAATTTCCGCAGTGGTCATCGAAACTCGGCGACGATCACATGATCGATCTCGCAGTACTCGGTCAATTGAGCGACACCGCGCTTACGCGCGACGCCGAAATCAAATTGCAGGCGAACGGTTTGCCGAACACTTTCGTGCCGGGTCGCAATTTGCTGTTCTTTCAATTCGCCGCCGCGCTCGCGTATCGACGCGAGCTTTCGGTGATCGTCGGCGGCATGTGTGAAACCGACTTCTCCGGCTACCCCGATTGCCGCGACGATACGATCAAAGCGCTGCAAGTCGCAGTCTCGCTCGGCATGGGGCAACGTTTCACGTTTGAGACACCACTCATGTGGATCGACAAAGCCGAAACCTGGCAGCTTGCGCGAACGCTCGGCGGTGACGCACTCACCGAGATCGTCGTTAACGACACTCACACTTGCT
>JBOFBL010000159.1:0-1174 GCA_051645545.1 Casimicrobium sp.
AAATGGACAGAACTTCGCATACGCACACTTTACTCTTTGACGCTATAAAGAGCGTTATGCAAATGTTATTCCGAACATTGATTGCGCTAATGAGGATCGTTTCGTGAACGAAAGCGGTGGACGCATCGACGTGCAATTGTTGCGCGTTCTCTATCTCGTGCTGCAAGAGAAGAGCGTGTCGCGCGCGGCGGATAAATTGGGCATTACGCAACCTGCTGTGAGTAGCGCGCTCAAGCGTCTGCGCGATCTCACAGGCGATCAGCTCATCGTGCGCACGCGAAACGGCATGGCGGCGACCGAGCGGGCGCTCTCGTTCCTCGCGCCGCTCAAGCAAGCGCTTGATGGCATCGATCGCGTACTGGATCTCGCGGTGCAATTCGATCCGAATACCACGACACGCGTGTTCGGCGTCGGCGCGCCAGACTATTTCGATGCGTTTTTTCTATCGAACTTGAGCGCGACGCTGCGTCGCGAAGCGCCGAACGCGCGACTCAATGTGCGCTCGCTCTCACTAGACATCGATTTCGAGCGTTTGCTTGAGGAGGGCGATATCGACGTCGTGATCGGCAACTGGCCGCATCCGCCCGAGTATCTGCGCACCTCGCCGCTGTTCGACGATGAGGTTGTTTGTATCCTCTCCGAGAAACATCCGCTTGCGAAGAAAAACGAGATTTCAGCGGAGGATTACTTACGAGCACAGCACTTGGCACCCGTGCCCTACGCGGGTGGTGTGCGCGGCGCGATCGACGAGCATCTGCATTCGCTCGGCCATCGTCGCGATATTCGCGTCGCATTGCCTTATTTTCACGTCGCGCCTTACGTGCTGACGACCACCGATTTGATTTTTACGACGGGGCGCCGTTTCGCGGAACCGTTCGCGAAAATTCTGCCGCTGAAGGTGTTGCCCGCACCGCTCAATTTTCCGCCGCTGCGCTTCTATCAACTCTGGCATGAGCGCACGCATGAGAGCGAAGGCGTGCGCTGGTTGCGCGAGCGCATTGCAGCGTTGGTGAAGCAGAAGTGAGCGCGCCGCTTATGGTTCGACAAGCTCACCACGAGCGGCGGTGTAGGAAGCGCATGTTTACGTTGTCCGTTCGCGGTGATCCCGTGTTGCTTCGTCAAGCTCAGCATAAACTGAGCACGGGAGTAAACGCTGCGCTCACCCTCACTTCCG
>JBOFBL010000160.1:0-2148 GCA_051645545.1 Casimicrobium sp.
AAAATCGTACCGATCGAGACATTCACATCGATGTTCGACGAACCGTCGAGCGGATCGAACAACAACAGATATTCGCCCTTTGGATAACGATTCGGAATTTCGTGAATCGTTTCCATCTCTTCACTCGCCATGCCTGCGAGATGGCCGCCCCACTCGTTCGCCTCCATCAAAATTTCGTTGGAGATCACATCGAGTTTTTTTTGCACTTCGCCTTGCACGTTCTCCGTGCCCGCGCTTCCAAGCAAATTCGCCAACGCGCCTTTGCCCACGTTTACGGCAATCGCCTTGCACGCTCGACCTACTACTTCAATCAACAGCCGCAATTCCGGTTTGATCGCGCGCGCCGAGCGCTGTTGTTCGACGAGAAATTGAGTCAGTGTGGTGCGGCGCATGGCGTTTTTCTAGGAAAGCGGACGTGAAAGACGAAAACTACAGCATTCTACAAATACTATTCCAGGCTACATTCTTGATCGCCCCACTTAAATGGGCAATTGATACAAAAATAATACATCTTGGAAATAGCATAAATTATCTTGATTACCCAATTAAATAGGGTTAACAACTACTTAGCTATAAAGCATGATGCTTCGATCACCATCGAAACATTTTGCGTCATTGCAGACTACGATGACGCATCGGCTCAACAGGACATCCCAATGATTGCAGTTATCTTCGAAGTCACACCGCGCGACGGTGCGACCGACGAATATTTTGCGCACGCAGCAGATTTGAAATCGAAACTCGAATCGATCGAAGGTTTCATCAGTGTCGAGCGATTCGAAAGCGTCACACAGCCGGGCAAATTTCTCTCGCTCTCGTTTTGGCGCGACGAAGATGCAGTGAAGGCGTGGCGCAATCAAATCGATCATCGCGCCACGCAACGTGCAGGCCGCACAATGATCTTCAACGACTATCGACTGCGCGTTGCGCAAGTGATCCGCGACTACGGCCTATTCGATCGCGGCCAAGCGCCTGAAGATTCACGCAAAGTTCACGCTGAATAGGAGATTGGCATGTCGATCACTTGCTTCATCCGCTACCAAATCGATCCGTCTCAGAAGGACGCGTTTCGCGAGTACGCCGAGCACTGGGGGCGCATCATCCCGCGTTGCGGCGGCAATTTGATTGGCTACTTCCTGCCCGACGAAGGCACGAACGACATCGCGTGGGGTTTGATTTCGTTCGACAGCCTCGCAGAATACGAGGCGTACCGTGCGCGCCTGAAAACGGACGGCGAAGGCAAACGCAATTTTGAGTTCGCGCAAACGAAAAAATTCATCTTGCGTGAAGAGCGAACCTTTCTGCGCGGTGTGCCGAACACGCTCGCGCAACGTGCGATCGCGAGCTAAATGACGACGCAGCCCGAACCTCGTTTCGCGCGGATCGCGTCGTTGATCGCCGATCCATCGCGCTCGCGCATGCTCGCGCTGCTGCTTTCGGGCGAAGCGCGCTCTGCGGGCGAACTTGCGCGCGCGGTGTCGATCACGCCGCAAACGGCGAGCACACATCTTTCGCAATTGCTCGACGCCGGACTCGTCAAAGTGCGCACGCAAGGACGGCACAAGTACTTTCAGTTGGCGGATGCCGACGTCGCGCGTTTACTCGAAACGCTCGCGTTGGTCGCCGAGCGCGATGGCGTTACCGCGCGTTGGGAAACGCCGATGTATCGACCGCTCAAATACGCGCGAACCTGCTATTGCCACCTTGCGGGTGAGCTCGGTGTGAAGCAACATCGCGCGCTGCTCGAACGACGCGTGCTCGTCGAGCGTGACGACGGTGCGCTTGCGTTGAGCGACGCGTCGCGCGAATGGTTAGACGCTGCGCACTTCGATAAAGAGAAGATCGCCACCCTGTATCGCGACTCAAACAAAAAACGCTTCGCCTACAGTTGCATGGATTGGTCGATGCGGCGCGATCATCTCGCAGGCGTGTTCGCAACCGCCTTGCTCGAACACTATCTCGCCAAAGGCTGGCTTCGAAAAACCGCGACGCATCGCGCGCTCGCGCCTACGCCTACGGGCGCGGCGATGTTTGCAAAACTGTTTTGACGAAATTCGCAGCGCCACCGGGTATGATGCTGCGAACTTTGATTCGACGTCGAGGCAATTCATGAGCGCAAACAACACACTCGTTTCTCTCTTCAATTAC
>JBOFBL010000161.1:0-9076 GCA_051645545.1 Casimicrobium sp.
TGCGCTCTTCGTACCTTGACTACGCGATGAGCGTGATTGTCGGGCGCGCGCTACCCGACGTTCGCGACGGTTTGAAACCGGTGCATCGCCGCGTGCTCTACGGCATGCATGAAACCAATAACGTGCATAACCGCCCGTATGTGAAATGTGCGCGCGTGGTGGGCGAAGTGATGGGTAAGTTTCACCCGCACGGCGATGCTTCTATTTACGACACGCTGGTTCGTATGGCGCAGCCATTTTCCTTGCGCTACACCTTGGTGGATGGTCAAGGCAACTTCGGCTCGGTTGACGGCGACAATGCAGCGGCGATGCGCTACACCGAGTGTCGTCTACAAAAGATTACCTCCGAAATGCTCGGCGATCTCGAAAAAGAGACTGTTGACTTTCAACCGAACTACGACGGCAAAGAGCAAGAGCCCACGGTCCTTCCCGCGAAATTCCCGAACCTGCTCGTCAATGGCGCTTCGGGTATTGCAGTCGGCATGGCGACCAATATTCCGCCGCACAATTTGAGCGATGTGATCGATGCGACGCTTTTGTTGCTTAAAAACGGTGAAGCCTCCATTGATGAACTGATTGCGCTCGTTAAAGCGCCTGATTTCCCTACCGGTGGCTTCATTTACGGCCTCGAGGGCGTGCATCAGGGCTATCGCACGGGGCGCGGACGCGTCGTTATGCGCGCGCGTACGCATTTCGAGCCGATCGGTAAATCTGATCGTCAGGCGATCATCGTCGATGAGATTCCGTATCAGGTCAATAAGTCAACCTTGCTGCAAAAAATCGGCGAGCTCGTTCGCGATAAGCGCCTCGAAGGCATTTCGGACTTGCGCGACGAGTCTGATAAATCGGGCATGCGCGTCGTAATTGAACTCAAGCGCGGCGAAATCCCGGACATCGTTCTCAACAATCTCTACAAGAACACGCAGCTGCAAGACAGCTTCGGTATGAACATGGTGGCCCTGGTTGATCAGCGCCCACGTGTTCTGAATTTGAAGGACTTCCTCGAACAGTTCATCCTGCATCGTCGCGAAGTTGTTACGCGTCGTACGCAGTTCGAGTTGAAGCAAGCGCGCGCACGCGGCCACATCCTCGAAGGTCTTGCAGTTGCGCTTGAAAACGTCGATCCGATCATCGAACTCATCAAGGCGAGCGCGACCCCCGATGAAGCACAAGCAGCATTGACTGCGAGGCTCTGGAAGTCGCCACTCGTCAAGGAGATGGTTCAACGTGCGGGTCCGGATTTCCTGCGTCCTGCGGACATCGGCCCGGAGTACACGTGGCAAGTCAAAGAAGACGGCTATCGCTTGACCGATGTTCAGGCCAAGGCGATTCTCGAGATGCGTTTGCAACGCTTGACAGCGATGGAAAGCGACAAGGTCTTCAGCGAATACAAAGAAGTGATCGCCGCCGTCCAAGACTTGCTCGACATTCTTGCCAAGCCTGATCGCGTGACGACGATCATCGCAGGCGAATTGAAAGACATCAAAAAGCAATTCGGCGACGAGCGCAAATCGGAAATCGTGTTGAACGCGGAAGAAACTTTGATCGAAGATCTCATCAAGCCGCAAGACATGGTGGTCACGCTCACGCACGGCGGCTATTTCAAAGCGCAGCCGGTTGAAGAGTATCGCGCGCAGAAACGTGGCGGTCGCGGCAAGCAGGCCACCGCTACGAAAGAAGAGGATTTCGTCGAGAAACTCTTCATCGCGAACACGCACGACACGATCATGTGTTTCAGCAGTCGCGGTCGCGTGTACTGGTTGAAGGTCTACGAAGTGCCCGAAGGCGGACGCAATTCGCGCGGCAAGCCGATCGTGAACTTGTTCCCATTGCAAGATCGCGAAAAGATCACGGCGATCGTGTCGACCAAAGATTTCGATGCTGAGAAATACATCTTCATGGCGACCAGCATGGGCACCGTGAAGAAAACCTCGCTCGAAGATTTCTCACGTCCGAAGAAAACCGGCATCATCGCCGTCGATCTTGACGATGGCGACTACTTGATTGGCGCAGCGCTCACCGACGGTAAACACGACGTGATGCTCTTCGCCGACAGCGGTAAAGCCGTTCGCTTCGACGAAAACGACGTGCGCAGCATGGGTCGCAACGCACGCGGTGTGCGCGGCATGATGCTCGAGAAAGATCAGCGCATCATCGCGATGCTCGTCGCTGAAAACGAAGAACAGCAAGTGTTAACCGCGACCGAAAACGGTTACGGCAAACGCACGCCGATCATCGAATACACGCGCCACGGTCGTGGCACGAAAGGCATGATTGCGATTCAACAATCGGCGCGCAACGGGAAAGTCGTTGCCGCGACGCTCGTGAATCCAGGCGACGAAGTGATGCTCATCACGACAGGCGGCGTTTTGATCCGTACCACCGTCAAATCGATCCGCGAATCCGGTCGCAGCACCCAGGGTGTCACGCTCATTAACTTGGGCGATGGCGAAAAACTCTCCGGAATCGAACGTATTGATGAGCCTGATTTACCGGAAGGCGAGGGCGATCAGGCCGAATTGATCTAAGTACGTAACGAGCAAAGGATGTCTGAAAATGACATCCCGGCTTTGCTGCGTATCGTCCAATTTAATTGGGCAATGGATTGATTTTTTCTACTTTTCGAAAAGTAATAAATAATCAGTTTCTGCCCGATTGAATTGGGCGAATACACGTGTTGCTAGAATCTTGTTTATGTCTCAAAAAGGCCGCATGTTGCGGCCTTTTTTTCGTCGCGTAAAGACGCAAGCGCGTGAACATTTGTTCGACGAATTGAAGCCTTAGCTTAATGCGTGCGCTAAGCGCGCAACGCCTTCAACGATCTTTTCTTCGTTTGAGGTTGCGAAGCTCAATCGCAGCGTCGACGCGTCGGGGTTAGTTGCGAAGAACGGTACGCCCGGTACAAAGGCAACGCCTTGATCGATCGCGTGTTTCGCAAACTCCTGCGCGTTAGCAAGTTTGCCGTTGGCACCGGTGAGTCGTGCCCAAACGAACATGCCACCCTGCGGTGCTGCGAAATCGATTGCGTCGCCGAGTTGTGTTTTAAGTTCGCTGCACATCAGGTTTGCGCGCGTCGCGTACGCGCTGCGCACGCGTGCGAGCGCGGCTGGCATCCGATTCAAACTCAAATACTGCGCAGCGGTCGCCTGCGCGAAGGTGCTCGTGTGTGCATCGCTGAATTGTTTGCACATCACGGCTTTCGCGAGCAGCGCAGGCGGCGCAATCATCCAGCCGACGCGCAAGCCCGGCGAGAGCACTTTGCTCAAACTGCCGCAATGAGCGAGCCATTCGCGCGAACCGGGAACGCTCTCGGAGAGCGCAAGTAACGAAGGTGGCGGCGCGTCTTTGAAAAACAATTCACCGTATGGATCGTCTTCAACGATTAACACTTGATGCTTCGCGGCAATTTCCAACACACGCTTGCGGCGTTCGAGCGAGAGCATCGCGCCGCTCGGATTACCGAATGTTGGAATGAGATACACCATCTTCGGGCGATGCTCGATGATGAGCCGCTCAAGCTCTTCGACCTTGACGCCGTTCGCATCAATCGGCGCGGAGATCAGTTGCGCGCCGTACAGACGAAAGCATTGAATCGTCGCGAGAAACGTTGGACCTTCAACGATCACTTTGTCGCCTGGCGAGATCATCGTTTTGCCGAGGAGATCGAGTGCTTGTTGCGATCCCGTGGTAACAATCAACTGATCGCTGCTCAGCGACTTCGCACCCTTGTTATGCATAAACGTCGCGAGTGCTTCGCGAAGCGCTTGATACCCTTCGGTTGCGCCATATTGCAACGCGGCGCCTGCATCATTCTTCAACGCAAGCTGCGACGCTTCGGAAATACCTTCAACATCAAACAGCGCCGCGTCTGGAAAACCACCCGCGAAACTGATGATGCCCGGTTTGCCAAGCAGTTTAAACAGCTCACGAATGGCGGAAGTTTCTACGTTGTTTAAGCGGTCAGCAAATTGCATTGAACAGTCGCGCGTCGCATTACCAACGCATCAAGGTGATCGAATAAGCCGTAATCGTATCGTTAACGGATATTTCAATGGATTCGTTGGGCTCGATGGCGAGCGCGCTACCTTGTGCGAGGGCGTGTTCGCCAATGCGTCCGCTGCCTGCGCTTACATAAAGCAAACGCTCGTTTTCAATCGTCGGTACGCGAAAGGTGCCGCCGCTGTGCGCTTGGTACTGCGCGAGGGCGAGCGCTTTCGGTGTGAAGCTACCAAACTCGCGCACCAGAACATTGTTTTGCGAGGTTGGCCGCCACGGATAGGCTGCTTCGCGCCATAGAATCGGTGCGTCGTGAAGCGGTGCGGGGTACTCGATGGCGCGTGCGCGAACATATTCCCAAGCCGCTTCGTAGCCATCTTGATTGTGTTTGTTGCCTCGTTCATCGACACGGGTGTAGACGCCGTGTTCGAAACGTCCGCGCGTTGCAAGCTCGGCGATCGCACCGCGCAGTTGTCGATCACTCATGTAGCCCGCGCCGCTTGCACCGCCCGATTGCAGCAAGAGCGTTGTGCTTTTTCCTTCGCCGTGTTGCGTGTAGTAGGTACCTTCAGTGAAATAACCAATCATGCCCGCGCGTTGTACCTGCCCGCGATCGAAGCCGAATTCGCCGTCGAGCATGATGCGAACTTGATCAAAGTTATGACGATGGCGTGGCGCGCGATAGTTTTCCGCGTCGACCAGCATCAGTGCGTAATTGCCCGGCGTGTTTTCAACGCCTTGCAACAGATGCCGCATCGCAATGCCGCCATCGCGGTGCGCAGATGCGCCGTTTGGTGCGACTTGCGATGAGTGTGCGATTCGCATTTACTGATCCAGCTTGACGCCTGAATCGCGCACGATGGCCGCGTACGCGCGACGGTCGGTATCTCCGAATTCGGCGAAGGCTTGAGCGCTTGGCAGCGTGTGGGGCGTCATGCCTTGTCCTTGAATGCGCTCGCGAACAGCGGCTGAATTCATCGCGCTGTTCACTGCCGCATGAAGTTTGCTCGCAATCGCAGGCGGCAGACCTGCAGGACCGTAAAGCCCGTACCAGCCGGTGACATCGAAATTCTTGAGTCCCGCTTCTTGCGCGCCCGGAATGTTCGGTAGCAAGGATGAAGATTTCGCCGAGGTCAAGGCCAGCGGCTTCAAGCGCCCGTCTTTGATAAAGCCCATGACCGAAGGCGGCGAAGTCACAATCATCTGCACTTCGCCCGCGACGAGGGCGCGCACCGATTCGCCCGCGCCCTTGTACGGCACATGCGTCATCGAAAGCTCGGCGGACTTGTTCAAGTAACTCCCTGCGATGTGTCCGGGTGATGCAATACCCGATGAGGCGTACATCATCTTGTCGCCTTGTTTTTTAGCGAGCGCGAGAAATTCAGCCAAGGTGCTAACCGGTAGCGAAGCGGGCACCACGATCACAGTCGGTGACGTGGCGACTTTCGCAATCGGTGTGAAGTCTTTTGCAGCGTCGAAAGGTAACTTCGCAAATAAATGCGGATTCACGCTATGGCTGAACGATCCGCCAAGCAAAAGGGTGTAGCCATCGGGATTGGCTTTTGCAACGAGGTCGCTCGCAATATTCGTTGCAGCACCAGGTTTGTTCTCCACGACGACCGATTGCCCCACAGCCTTGCTAATTTCTTCCGCGACCAATCGGCCCAAAAAATCGCCACTGCCTGCCGGTGGGAAGCCAAGTACCAATTTGATCGGACGGTTCGGATAGTCTGAGGCGGCGCTCGTTTGTGCGGCGACGGGGTTTGCTGTGAGCGCTGAGATGAGCGCGAGCGCGCACACCGTTAAGCGCTTAATGGATGCAATCGATATCTTCATGTTTCCTCCTTCGAACTGTTTACGCAATGTAGCGCGGGCCGATGTGTTTGGATATGCGCGTAAACGAGAGCAGAAGTTAGCGCAACGAACCCAGCGGCAACGCGGTTTTGTATCGCACTTGCTTGAGCGTAAAACTCGTGCGAATTTTCTCAATGCCGGGAATTGGCGTTAACTGCTCAAGAATGAATTTCTCAAGCGCTTGAATGTCTGCGATGACGACGCGAATCAAATAGTCACTGTCGCCTGTCATCAAATAACACTCCATCACTTCGTCGTGTTCGGCGATGCGCTCTTCGAACGCGGCGAGCGCGTGTTTGCTTTGCTCTTTCAAACTGATCGAGATGAACACGTTCAATCCGAGTCCTAGTTTCTGCGCGTTGGCAATCGCGACGTAGCGGTCGATTACGCCACTTGCTTCAAGCGCCTTCACACGCGCGAGGCACGGCGAGGGCGAGAGATTCACGCGTTTGGCGAGTTCGACGTTGGTCAATGCGCCATCTTTTTGCAATTCGGCGAGGATTCGCAGATCGATTGAATCGAGGTTGTTCATTTCGAGATAAGTTTTCTTTGAAGCAGGAAATGCTGAGAATTTGACGAGTGTAAGCGTTTTCGGCAGCCAATTTCGTGGATAAAGTTCAACAATGCCTAGCTGAATTGATTGATTCACCGCCACCATGTTGATGCCAACGCACCCGCAAAATCTCACGCCTGAAAAGACCGACGTCGATCCGCAAGAAACGCGCGAATGGCGTGAGGCGCTTGATGCTTTGGTTGCGAGCTACGGTCCCGAGCGCGCTAAGTTCATCCTCGATCAACTCGCGTCGCACGCTCGCGCGCAAGGCATCGGTTGGAAGCCCGAACTTTGTACGCCATATCAAAACACGATTTCGGTGAACGATCAGCCGACCTTTCCAGGCGATCTCGCAATCGAGGAGTGGCTGTGTTCGATCATGCGCTGGAATGCGCTTGCGATGGTGGCGCGAGCGAATGCTGCGTACGGTGAATTGGGTGGCCACATTGCGAGTTACGCAAGTGCTGCGGACTTGTTCGAGGTCGGCTTCAATCACTTTTTTCACGCGCGCGCACAAACTGCGAGCGACCAGCAGGTCGCTGCGCACAAAGGCGATCTCGTTTTCTTCCAGCCACACAGTGCACCGGGTGTTTATGCACGCGCTTTTCTCGAAGGTCGATTGACCGACAACGATCTCAATTTCTATCGACGGGAAGAGAGCGCGAAGGCGCACGGTGCGCGTGGGCTTTCGAGCTACCCGCATCCGTATTTGATGCCAGATTTCTGGCAGTTCCCGACCGGCTCGATGGGGATCGGGCCGATCAGCTCGATTTATCACGCGCGCTTTATGCGCTATCTCTCGCATCGCGAATTGCTCGATTGCAGCGGTCGTCGCGTTTGGGGCGTGTTCGGCGATGGCGAGATGGACGAACCCGAGAGTATGAGTGCGCTCACGCTCGCTGCGCGCGAGGGTTTGGACAATTTGATTTGGGTCGTGAATTGCAATCTGCAACGACTCGATGGTCCGGTGCGCGGCAACGGTCGCGTGATCGACGAGCTTGAAAAACTCTTTAGTGGCGCCGGTTGGAACGTCGTCAAGTTGCTCTGGGGCTCGGATTGGGATGGACTTTTTGCGCGCGATGAAACGAATGCGCTTCTCGCGGTGTTTGCGAATACGGTTGATGGACAAATGCAGACGTTCGCGGCGAACGATGGTCGCTACAACCGAGAAAACTTTTTCGGACAAAGCGAAGCACTCGCAAAGCTCGCGCAAGGCATGACTGACGAGCAAATTGATCGCTTGAAGCGCGGTGGTCACGACCTCGTGAAGATTTACGCAGCGTACGCGGCTGCAGCGAAGCACTCGGGGCAACCGACCGTCATCCTCGCGCACACGAAGAAGGGCTATGGCATGGGTACGGCCGGTCAAGGCAAGATGACTACGCACTCGCAAAAGAAGCTCGACGACGCGGCGCTCCTCGAATTTCGCAATCGATTCAACCTTCCGCTCAGCGATGAGCAGACGACCTCGCTCGCGTTCTACAAACCCGCGAGCGATAGCGCTGAGATGCAATACCTGCACGCTCAGCGCACGAGGCTAGGCGGTTATCTCCCAAAACGAGAGACCGCGTGTGAGGCGCTACCCGTGCCTCGCATTGCTTCTTTTTCGCAATTCGCGTTGAAGCCTGAAGACAAAGAGATGAGCACCACGATGGCCTTCGTGCGCATGCTCGGCAATCTGCTCAAAGACAAAACGCTCGGGCCGCGTATCGTGCCAATCGTTGCCGACGAAGCGCGCACGTTTGGCATGGCGAATCTCTTCAAGCAGGTCGGCATTTATTCGAGCGTTGGTCAACGCTATGCGCCGGAAGACATTGGTTCCGTGCTTTCTTATCGCGAAGCGCTCGATGGGCAAATTCTCGAAGAAGGGATCAGCGAAGCCGGTGCGATTTCATCGTGGACGGCGGCAGCGACAAGTTACAGCGTGCATGGCTTTGCGATGTTGCCGTTCTACATTTACTACTCGATGTTCGGCTTTCAGCGCGTCGCCGATTTGATTTGGGCGGCGGCCGATCAACAACCGCGCGGCTTCTTGTTAGGTGCCACGTCAGGCCGCACGACGCTCGGTGGCGAAGGCTTGCAGCATCAGGACGGCACGAGTCATCTCTGGGCGTCGACGGTGCCAAATTGCAAAGCTTACGACCCGGCGTTCGCAGGTGAAATGGCGGTCATCATTGATCACGGCATGCGTGAAATGGTGACTGAGCAGAAAAATGTTTTCTATTACGTCACGCTCATGAACGAGAACTACGCGCAGCCGGATTTCGATGAAGCAAATCGTGAAGGCGTGATTCGTGGGGCGTATCAGTTGGCGCAATACGGCGATGACACCTCGAAAAAGCATGTCACGTTGCTAGGCTCAGGTGCAATCCTCACCGAAGTCATTAAAGCGGCAAAGCAACTCGCAGAAGAGGGCATCAGCGCGACCGTCGTCAGCATCACGAGCTGGAGCGAGCTCGCGCGCGATGGCGTAAGAAACGAGATGAGCGATACCCCGGAAACGCCTTACATCACAAAATTACTCGCAGAAACCGAAGGCTCGATCATCGCCGCGAGCGACTATGTAAAACTCGTCGCCGAAAGCATTCGCGCGTACATTCCATCGGGGCGCAAATACGTGACGCTTGGCACCGACGGCTTCGGTCGCAGCGATACGCGTGCGGCGTTGAGAGA
>JBOFBL010000162.1:0-1144 GCA_051645545.1 Casimicrobium sp.
GGCGCTAGAAGACTTTGCGGGTTCGCTTGCGGCAGTCTCTTGTTTGCGATCGGCGGGTGGATCGGCCGCGTTGAGCGACGCTGTCCACGTAGCGAACATGATCGCAAAGAGTGCGCGGCATCGTTTGCCGCTCGTAAACGGTTTCATCCGTGGACTATCTCACGAGCCGCATCTGCGTGCAAACGAAGCACGCTATATCGTTATCTTGTCGTTGCCTCACGACGATCGACACGTCTTGTTACTTCTTATCGTTCAGATTCCAGTCGTATTCGAGATGCGAAACTGCGACTTTGCCTGCTTTGATTTCGGCGCGTACCGTCGCATCATCCGCGAGTTGATCGGCGTATTTACCCAGCGTGACTTCGAGCGATGAAAAGCCCTTGTGTCCTTTGGTGAAATCTCTTTTGTACCAATCGAAAATCTTGCTGATCTCGAGCTTCTTCGTCTCTGCGTTGTAGCGATTGCGCGTTTTGTCAGAGAGGAAACGTTTCATGCCGTCATCGAGTTGCGCGTCGAGCTTTTCAGCGGTGAAGACTTCGTTGCGAAGCATGGGGCAACCGATCGACGCACAAACAACGGCGACGTGAATGCGTGGATCATTGAATACACCCTCTGCGCGAATCATGTCGTGCTCGATATTGTCGAGATGAACATCCTTACCGAAGAGCTTGATGAACTTGATCGACCACGGCTTTGAAAACGTGCCGCCCAATTCGCGAATGGATTTCAAGTTCGGGTATTTCGTGAGAATCAATTCAATTGTGTAAGCGTTGTAGGCGTTGATTAAAAACGCGAGCTGCTGATTCTTGTTCCACGTTTTATACGTCGCTTCCGGCACCGCGGAAATCGAATCAAGATAGGTTTTGAGCGCTGCCCTATCTTGCGCGAAGCCTTTGTATGAAACTTGTGACGCGTTGCCGTTCGCGATGTAGACGACGTGCTTCTTGAGCAGATCGTCGAACGCTTTGTGCGATTGATCGAATTGGGCGAAGGCGTTTGCCGCGAGGAGAAACACGAACGCGGTGAGGAGGTTAAAAATGCGTTTCATGATTTGTTCCTTTGTTTCCGATTAACTCAATTCGGGAGAGCGCGTTGGCGAAACTGTTTTCGACTTGTGGGAGCGCGCTTGCGCGCGAAACAGCGT
>JBOFBL010000163.1:0-3174 GCA_051645545.1 Casimicrobium sp.
GCTTAAAGCCTGCGATGAAGTCTTTACCCGCCTGATAGTTCGGTGCCATCGCGATCACGTTCTTGTAGCCTTTGTCGCTCGCGTACTTGCCAACTACCTCGGCCTGCATGTCGTTCTGCCACGACGTCGAGAAGAAGTAAGGCGAACACTGCGCGCCCGCAATCGGCGAAGGACCTGCGTTCGAGCCGATGAGGAACACGCCCTTGTCAGTAATCTTCTTGTGTACGGCCATCATGATGTTCGAGAACGTGATGCCGGTGATGATCGGCACTTTGTCTTTCTCAAGCAGTTTGTCGACGACTTGATTGGCCACATCGGGCTTGAGCTGCGAGTCTTCTTTGATGACCTGCACCGGAACGCCACCCAACTTGCCGCCGTTTTGTTCGATCAGAAGCATGAGCGCGTCGTACTGATCTTGCCCGAGCGGCGCTTGCGGGCCAGATAACTCGGCGACGAAGCCGATTTTGAGCTGTGCCGATGCGGTGGCGGCGAGTGCGAGCGAAATCGCTGCGGCGACTAAGTTGCGTGTCATGATCCCTCCAGAAAGAAACTTTAGGCCTAAACAATCCAGTAATTTACCGGAAACTTGCCAAGAATTATGAGGGTTTGCGCGTGTCAATGAAACGCGACGCGACGCCATGCCCGTAATAGAGGACATTCACGGTTGCAATATCGCCGCGTCGGGCTACAAGCCGAGCAGCTTAGGCAGCCAAAGCGATAGCCAGGGCAGGTAAGTCACTAGCATCAAGACGATAAAGAGCGCCCCAAAGAACGGCATCATTGCTTTCGTAATCACACCGATTTTGAGCTTCGAGATTGCGCTGCCGACGAAGAGTACGGACCCCACCGGCGGCGTGATGAGTCCGATGCCCAAATTCACCATCATGATCATGCCGAAATGAACCGGATCGACGCCGAGCACCTTCACCACCGGCAACAAGATCGGTGTCAAGATCAAAATGAGCGGCGACATGTCCATCAAGGTGCCGAGGAACAGCAAGAGCACGTTGATGAGCATCAAGATCACGTATTTGTTGTCGGAAAACTCGGTGAGAAACGCGGTCACCTTCATCGGTATCTGCATGAGCGTCATCATGTAACCGAACGCTGCTGCGAAACCGATCAAAATCATCACGATGGTCACGGTTTTCACTGTGCGATGAATGAGCTTCGGCAAATCGCGCCACTTGTAATCGCGATAGATGAACATGGTGACGAAGAACGCCCACACCACTGCGATCGACGCCGACTCGTTCGCTGTGAATACGCCCGAGAGAATGCCGCCCAAGATGATGACCATCGTCATCAGTCCCCAAAGCGCCTCGATCGTGATCTTCATCGCTTCCTTGAATGGAATCGGCTCACCTTTCGGATAACCGTGTTTGTGTGCTTTGTAGAGACACAAAATCGCGAGCGTGAGCCCCATCAGCAAACCCGGCAACACGCCTGCCATGAAAAGCGCTGCGATCGACACCGTCCCGCCGGCCGCGAGCGAATAGATCACTGCATTGTGGCTTGGTGGAATCAAAATCGCCTGCACCGAGCCGCTGATGGTGACGGCGGTCGCGAACGGTTTTGGATAACCTTTCTTCTCCATTTCCGGAATCAACACCGAGCCGATCGATGCGGTATCGGCCACGGATGAACCCGAGATCGCACCGAAGAAGGTCGAGGCCAAGATGTTCACGAGCGACAAACCACCGCGAACGAAGCCGACTAAGACGTTCGCGAACGCAACCAGTCTTCGCGCCATACCGCCTTCGGCCATGATCGCGCCCGCAAGAACGAAGAACGGAATCGCGAGCAAAGAGAACTTGTTAACACCTGCTGCGATTTGGATCATCACTGCGTCGAGCGGAATGTCGATCCAGAGCGCGCCAACGAGCGCCGCGAGCCCGAGCGAATACGCAATCGGCACGCCAAGCATCATGAGCAGGATGAAACTACCAATCAGTACAAAGGCGTCCATTAGCGCGCAACCTCAGCGTCTTCGATGTTTTCTTCGTAACGCATCAGTTTTCGATGCGATTGCGAGCCGATGAAACAGTGTTCGAGCACAAAAAGGATCGTTGCGATTGCACCGATCGGCAAGGCGGCGTAGGTAACGCCCACCGGCAGCCACGGCAATTCACTCACCGATTGATTCATCGTTCCGATACAAAGCTTGGTGCCGTACCAAGCGACGAAACAACAAACGAGCAGCATCAACACGTCGACCACAATGCCACTGATACGAGTCGCGCTCGGCGGCAAACGATCGGTGAGCATCGTCACAGCAATGTGCGAATTCGCACGGTACGCGGCGGCGGCACCGATGAAGGTAAACACCATCATCAACAGAATTGCAATCGGTTCCGGCCATTGCGATCCGGTGCCGAGCACATAGCGTGTGAACACGCCGAATGGAATGATGATCGACATGCAGACGATCGCAACGCCTGCGAGCCAGATGCACGCAAGGTACAAGCGATCCATCGCAGACACGTAGAGCTGCTTCATGCGGAAGTTTAGAGTTGGTAGTCGAACAATCTGTTCTCGCACTCGAGAACAGATTGGTATTGGTTTTTTTATTTAGTGTCGGCGATTCGTTTCATCAGGTCGGTAAATTTTTCACCATACTTCGCACGTACTGGCGCGGTCGCATCGAAGAACGGTTTGGTGTCGATATTGATGAACTCCACGCCTTCGGCTTTGAGCTTTTGCGTGTAATCCGCCACCGCTGTGTCCCAAAGCTTACGCTGCTCCATCTGCGCTTCGCGACCGAGCCTCTTCACGAGCGCTTGATCGGCAGGTGTCAACTTATCCCACGCAACTTTCGACATCACGAGAATTTCCGGAATGATTAAGTGGTTCGTTTGCGTGTAGTACTTCGCGCCCGCTTTGAAATGGTTTGCTGTGAACAGGCTTGGCGGATTGTTTTCCGCGCCATCGATCACGCCGGTTTGCAGCGCAGTGAACACTTCGCCATAACCCATCGAAATGCCATTGCCACCCATCGCATTCATAGTGTCGACGAAGAGGGGGTTGCCCATCATGCGAACCTTTTGACCCTTGAGGTCTTCGATCTTACGCACAGGCTTTTTCGTGTAGAGACTACGCGAACCGCCATCCATCCACGCGAGCCCCACCATGCGAGCGGAAGAGGCGGTGATCTTGTCGAGCAGTTCTTGTCCA
>JBOFBL010000164.1:0-22390 GCA_051645545.1 Casimicrobium sp.
GTAGAGCTATCGGTCACGCAGCGGAAGTTTGCCTACATGCCATACATGCACAGCGAGTCGAGCGTTGTGCACCGAGAAGCCCTGCGCCTTTTCGCGCTGCCAGGGTTGGAAGAGAACCTGGAGTTCGAGCAGCGCCATCTCGCGATCATCGATCGTTTTGGTCGTTATCCGCACCGTAACGCCATTCTCGGGCGGGAATCGACGGCGGAAGAACTGGCGTTTTTGCGACAGGCCGGGTCGTCGTTCTAAGTCGCAGATTAGTTCTCGGCTCTCGCGCTAACCGATCAACAAAATCTACGCCGCTGCGTTCGATTGTTCTTGCCCAAGCGTCGCGTAATGCGGTGTGAAATCCGGCGCCGTGTCGTCGCGCAATTGTTGAAACGATTCGAGTACGAAATACGTTGTTTGCACGTCATCGATCAAAAACGCAGTGCGCATCGAAGTCATCACGTCGAATGGCAGGCGCTTCGGAATCGGCGACTCGAGCGCGTAGACCAGTTCTTTTGGCGACGAGAGCACGCCCGCGCCGTACGCTTTGATCTGTCCCGCTTCGCGAATCAGGCCGAATTCGATCGTGTACCAGTAAAGCCGTGCGAGCCAATCGAGTCCGCCCAGGCGTTTTGCTTTAAGCGCACCATGTCCGTACGCCTGCAAATGATCGGCGTAAATCGGCGTAAACAGCATCGGCACATGACCGAAAAAATCGTGAAAGATGTCGGGCTCGACGATGTAATCGAACTCGCTTTCTTCGCGCAGCCACACG
Source organism: Casimicrobium sp. (assembly GCA_051645545.1). Classification (GTDB taxonomy): domain Bacteria; phylum Pseudomonadota; class Gammaproteobacteria; order Burkholderiales; family Casimicrobiaceae; genus Casimicrobium. The sequence continues at coordinate 764 of JBOFBL010000164.1, forward strand.
GTCACGGGAAAGCGTCGATTCGCGAGATGCGTGAAGAACACATCGTCGGGCAAAAGACCTGGCACCGCGACCAATTCCCAATTCGTCGCGGACTTGAGCGCAATGTTCACTTCCGCGAAATTAGGAATGCCGCGCCGCATGTCGAGCGCTTTCAATCCGTTCACCGCATCGAGAAACTCTTTGCATGCGCGCGTTGGAATTAACGCAAGTTGCCGTTCGACCAAACGCAGCCATCGCGCCTGCTGTTCGCTCGTGTAGTCGGCCATGTGTTGCGGCACCGTGTAGTCGGCGCGCATCGCGGAATAGTTGCCGCGCAAGCCGGGATTACCGTCGCGCGTTTTGCTGGAAATATCGAATCCGGAAACCGCTGCGGCTTCAACGAGAGATGAAGTGTTCATGTCTCTATTTTGGCGGTTTGCGTCGCAATTTTGTTGCGATCAACGGCGCGAAGCGCTGTTCTTGCAGCGATCGCTTTCGCGCTAAGCGAGTTTTTCCAAACGCCACATTTGATACTTGAGTGCCGCGCGACATCCGATCACGATCGCCGCGATGGTTACGAACGAGCCGAGCGCGAGCGTGCTCATGCCGCTCAAGCCTTGACCGACTGTGCAGCCGAGTGCGAGCACGCCACCGAAGCCCATGAGCGCCGCGCCGACGAGATGATTCGTTAGATCTTCGGTGTTCGCGAAACCCTCCCAACGGAAGGTTTTCGTCGCGAGCGCCATCACGCCCGCGCCCACGATCACGCCGAGCACGCTTGCGATGCCGAAAGTGACGAATTTGCTTTTGTCGCTCCAAAACGCGAGTAATTCGAGCAGGTACGCAGGCGGCGCGGTAAAGGTCAGCGACTCTGGCCGTCCCGAATTCGTCGAAACCCATGCGGCTTCGAGCGATTCGGGATGCTCTGCGATGAAGCCAACTCTGCCAGTCGCATACCAACCCGCGAGCACGGTCAAGCCGACGATGATTCCACCGAGCCAGTTCCATTTGTCGGCGCGGAATTCTTTGCCGATAAAGGCGAATACGACGAACGCGATACCGATTGCGACGGCGAGATAACTCGCTGCACCACCGCTTAAGCCGATGAGCGACGGAATATCTTGCGCGCTTGAAAACGTCAATGCAACTTGGTCGAAGGTATTCACGCGCAACACACCCAAAATGCCGCGCAAAGTGAACCACGCGAAGAGCGCCATCACAAGCAAGGTCACGAGCCCGCGCAAGCTGCCCGCGCCCACACGAATGAGTGTTTTGCTGCCGCAACCCGAGGCGAGCGTCATGCCGAAACCAAACGCAAGACCGCCGACGATGTGCGAAAGCCAAATGAATTTCGGCGCGACGTAAAACGACTTTGCGATATCAACGATGCCGTACATCTTGAATAGCGCCACACCGACGATCGCGACGCCGACGGATGCGATCGCCATCCGCGCGCGTGTCCAGTCGCCAAAATTTGCGATGTCGGAAATCGCACCCATCGTGCAGTAGTTGCTTCGCTGTGCAACCGCACCGAATACGAATGAGAGAACAAACGCCCAGACGGCGGCGGTGTATTGAAGCGAAACAATTTCGGCGGGCATGAGAGCGTTCGATGAAAGCGATCGAAATTCGAAGCAGCAATTATCGAGGATGTTTGTAGCCACACATCTCTAGTGCCCACGAAATCGCGCGAACGAGTAAAACACCGCACGCTCACCAAGCATCGCCCAGGCAAGCGCCCGCGCGATGTTTGAACAACGACAGAAACGCGACGAATTAGCGGTTACGAACGCGGCAAGATACGGTGTCTGAGATCACAGTCGAACCGTCCGGCGCGAGAATTTTGCCGACGACCGTGCCGCCAGTGATGAAATTTGATGCAATCGCTGTTGCGCCCGCAGCGACGTCGCCGCGATTGCTGTCGAAATCGAATTCGACTTCGTCGCCGATGAGCGCAGCACCTGGCGCGGTCGCCATGTTGGCACCGGACATCACCTGCGCCGAATAAGTTTGACCCGCAGGTAACGCAGCAAGATCTTTGCCATCGACGGAAATTTTCGAGCGCGTTGCGCCGCGCTGTTCGCATTGAACGCGAAGCGTTGCTGCGTTGACATCAAGGGCCGAAAGCGTTGCGCAGGCGAGTACGCAACCGGCGATAGCGGTAGTGATCGTGTTCATGACATAACTCCAAGTAAAAGAAAAGTTAAGTGACTGTTGTAGTCACAGATTGCCCCGGAGTCACACAGAGCACTTCGGCAACAAAAAAATACAATGTCATAAACAGCGCCTGTCACGTTGTGTGCAACGGCGAGTTCTTATCGTTGATTGGGGTCGTTCGTCGTCTCGGCTCCGCTAGTGTTTGATCGCGTTTTGAGGTGATATCGTGAATTTACGCTCTGTTGAAATCAAAGCTTTCGTGCCGACGAAGAATTACGAGGTGTCGAAGCAGTTCTACGAAGCGATTGGTTTTACCTGCGCGTCAGCTGATGATGAGGTCGCGTACTTTCATGTCGGCGAGTGCAGTTTTCTTTTGCAGAACTTTCATGCGGTCGAGCACACGGAAAATTTCATGATGCACCTGCTCGTTGAAAACGTCGACGATTGGCATGCGCATTTGACGAAAGAGAACATCGCGAAGCGCTTCAATGTGAAGATTGGTGCGCTGGTGGATCAGCCGTGGAAGATGCGCGATTTCGAGTTGTTCGACCCGAGCGGCGTGCTCTGGCGAATTGCGCAAAACATCTAGAAAATGTACAGTCAGCTACTGCTCTTATTACCCAATTTAATTGGGCGATAGCGGCTATTTATCAATTTATTGATTAAACCATTAAATATTGTGATCACCCAATTAAATTGGGCGATCATCTAAAGAGCCCGATACAGAAAATAGTTCACGAAATACGCTGAAGAATCGTTTTCACGGGCTTCGGCAACGCAGCGTTTTCGATATCCGCAAGATCGAGCCACATCACGCCAGGCATCTGCGCGCGCGCGCGAAGCTTTTTTGCATCGATGCGCATGGGCTTCATCGTGAGCTTGAAATGCGTGAACGAATGATCGAGCGGATCAAGTTCGCGTTGTGCAGCGATCGCGTCAATCGCGAACTCAGTGTCGAGCCGCTGCATGATCGCATCGTTCGTGGTGTCGTTCGCGAGCTCGGGCAAACACCAGAGCGAGCCCCAAATGCCCATCGGTGGGCGCTTCACGAGCAACACTGAATTCGCGTGAACCGCGAGAAGATAGCGTTGCGTTTTGTGCGGCAATGCTTTGCTTGGTTTCGCGGCAGGGATTTCGTCGATGCGTTGCGTGATGCGCGCGCTGCAATCCGTCGCTACCGGGCAAAGCATGCAAGTCGGCGCACTCTTCGAGCAAATCGTTGCGCCCAAATCCATCAAACCTTGCGTGTAGGCGACCATGTCGCTCGCTGCGGTCGGCAGCCGCGATTCGGCCTCTTTCCACAAGATTTTTTCGACCGCGCTCGCCCCAGGAAATCCTTCAACGCCTGCGTGTCGCGCGAGCACTCGCTTGACGTTGCCGTCGAGGATCGGCGCAATGACATCGTACGAAAACGCGGCGATCGCTGCAGCGGTGCTGCGGCCAATACCCGGCAACGCCGCAAGCGATTCAACATCGCGCGGAAACTCGCCGCTATGGCGCTCAACGACAAGTTTCGCCGCTTTGTGCAAATTGCGAGCACGCGTGTAATAACCCAGCCCCGCCCAGAGCGCCATTACCGTGTCATCGCTCGCATTCGCAAGATCGACCACGGTTGGGCACGTGTTCAGAAAACGTTCGTAGTAACCAAGCACTGTCGCCACTTGCGTTTGCTGCAACATGATTTCGGAGAGCCAGATGCGATACGCGTCGCGCGTGTTTTGCCACGGCAGGCTGTTGCGACCGTGGCTGCGCTGCCATGTGGCGACGCGTTGAGCAAAGGCGGCTGTTGAGGTGTCGCGTTTTGTAGGAGCGGCTTGCCGCGACATCGCTAAGTTCCGATAAGCGTGATTCGAAGGAACGCGGTTACAAATGATCGCGACCGGGGTCGCGCCTACGAAGGAGTCTTAACGAATACCCAATCGTTGGCGAGCCTTTGCCGCCGCTTCCGACGTCGGATATTTGGTATTGACCTCTTGCAGCGTTGCGCGCGCGCCTTGCAAGTCGCCGAGCTCGGATTGCGAGGTTGCAATGTTGAGCAACGCATCGGGTGCCTTATTGCTTTCGGGATATTGCGCGAGGAGTTGTCGTTGAGCGCCAATCGCACCGCGGAAATCGCGCGCAGCGTAGAGCGAATTACCGATCCAGTACTGCGCAGACGACGTGAGCGGTGAGCGCGGATAGTTGCGCACGAAAAGCTGGAACGAGGTCACCGCTTCACCGTAACGACCGGCGCGAAAATGTTCCAAACCTTGATCGTACGCACGCTGCTCTTGCGCGGGATCGGCCACGGGCGCGACCGGTACCGATTGCAGCGGCGCCGCGCCTTGCCCTGCCACAGCGGGCGGTGCGCTACGACCCGAATCGGGCGTGAGCGCGCCTGCGGCGATTGCGCCCGGTACGCCCACCGACGGCGCAGGTTGCGCCGCAGCTTGGCGCGCGGCCTCAACTTGCGCAGCCTCGATTTTTCTCATGCGACCGTCGAGATCGACATAGAGATCGCGCTGACGTTTTTGCGAATTCTCGATTTCGTTTTGCAAGAGTTCGAGCTGTCCGCGCAAACGCGCCATCTCGGCGCGTAGCGTTTCGACTTGGTTAAAGAGATCGATGATGCTGCGATTTCTGGCTTGCGATTCGAGTTCGCCCAGGCGTTGATCGATGACGCGCTGTTGTTCGGCGACTTGATTGCGCAACTGAACAATTTGTTTGCGCGCCTCTTCATCGTCGAACAGACCCGCATGCGCCGATTGCAACGCGCAAACACTTAGAAGCGCAGCAAGCGCGCTATGCCGCAAGAAAAACCGCACACTCACGAATTACTCTCCTACGTAGCGAATGTCGGCGCGGCGATTTTCAGCAAACGCCTGCTCGCTCTGCGCGCTGTTACGTGGCTTCTCTTCGCCGAAACTCACGGTTTCGATTTGCGAATCGGACACACCCAACAACGCCATCACGCGCTTGACCGCTTCGGAGCGCTTTTGCCCGAGCGCCAGGTTGTATTCACGGCTGCCACGTTCGTCGGTATTGCCTTCAACAACGATGCGTGCTTTAGGCGTGCGTTTCAGATATGCAGCATGCGCTTCGACAGTTACTTTGTATTCGTCCTTCACTGTGAAGCTGTCGTAGTCAAAGAAAATGCTTCGCTTCGACAGTGGGCTTCGCGGATCTTTAAGGGCTGGATCGAGTCCGTCGGCGCCCGTGTTTTGTCCGACGGTGCCGGCGCTGGTGACGGCACCAGGCGTAGTGGAAGCGCCGGGCGTGAGCCCTTGCGTTGAAGGCGGCGGTGTGCCCGTACTGCGATCTTCGACTTTTGCAGCTTGCTCAGGCGTTGATCCGCATGCGACGAGCAGCGTGACACAGCTCAACATAAATGCGTGGGCCAGCAATTTGCGTGGCGACAGACGTGATTGCATAAGTGACTCCTTCAACAGTGAAACGATTTGGTTAGCGAACGTTTGCGCATGAGCGCGTAAATCTAGCGCACAATCAGCGAACAAACGGCCCCCACGCGGGTTCGCGCACGTCCGAGCCCGAAGAGGCAAGGCGTTGTTTGACACGACCATCGGCTGACACGGCTGCCAGCACACCGCGACCGTTATACACCGAAGCGTAAACGATCAACTTGCCGTTGGGTGCAAAACTCGGCGATTCATCGACCGGGCCTTGCGTGAGCGTTTGTACTTGCCGCGATGCGAAGTCTTGCACGGCAAGCGCGTAGCGCCCGCCTTCGCGCTTGACGAACACCATGCTCTTGCCATCGGCTGATACTTTGGGGTTCGCGTTCTCGCTGCCTTCGAAGGTGACCCGCTCGGCATTGCCACCGCTTGGATCGATGCGATAGACCTGCGGGGAGCCGCCGCGGTCGCTCATGAAATAAATCTTGCCATCGCTTGCCCAATTGGGCGCGGTGTCGATTACGCTCGCATTGGTCGTCAGGCGGCGCACATTGCTGCCGTCGGCGCCGGCAACGAAGAGCTGTGTTCCGCCAGCCTGCGATGAGGCAAAGGCGAGGCTGCGACCATCGGGCGACCAGGCAGGTGCCGATTGGTTGCCGCGTGCGTTGATGAGTTGCTGGCGCGCACCCGTGCTCACGTTTTGCACGTAAATGCTTGGCTTGCGATTCTCGAATGATACGTAGGCCAAACGCGAACCGTCTGGCGACCAGGCGGGCGAGATGATGGGTTCGTTCGAGGCAACGATTGAAATCGCGTTGACGCCGTCGCTGTCGGCGACGATCAATTGATAGCGTGTGCCCGTTTTCGACACGTAGGCGATACGTGTACTAAACACGCCCTTGTCGCCCGTGAGTTTTTCATAGATTACGTCGGCGATGCGATGCGCGGTGGCGCGCATGTCGTTGGCACTCACGTTGTAGACGAGCCCCGCGACTTGCGTGCGCTTGGGTACATCGAGCAAGCGAAACGTCACCTGAAATTGCCCGCCTGCACCGGGCGTCACCGAACCCACCACAGCGGCATCTGCACCGCGAGAGGCGTACTGCGTGTAACCGTCGGGGGTTGCGTCGGCCGTGCGCGGCAGACCGCTATTCGGCAAGTTTTTGATCACACCGCTTCGCGCAAGATCAGCTTGAATTACAGAGGTAAGCAGCTCGGATTGCTTGGCGTCGCCGATGAATTCGGACGTCACCACGGGAATCTGCTGCGCGCCAACGCCGACGATATCGATGGTGAGCTGAGCGCGTGCGGCGCTTGCGAACGCGAGCGTTGCAATTGCAGCAATCGTCGTAGCAAGCGAGATCGTCCAACGCGAAAAATTCATCGAATACTTCATTACTTTGCGTTTTCCGTGATGATGGGAAGCGGGGCTGCCCCTGGATTGATTCGTTGTTGTGCGGCGCTACGTGCTTGTTGCGCCTCTAATTCGCTCGCGAACGGCCCGAGTTGAACGCGAAACAGTCCTCCGACTTGGCGCACCACAATTTGCGTACCCAACTCGTCAGCCATACGTCCTTGGAACGCTTGGGCATTGCCAAAGTTTCCAAAAGCACCGAGTTGGACGAAAAATTGTTGTATTGCCCTGTTATCGTGGGCGATGGGCGGCGTGGCTGGCATGGAACTTCTGTCGCCGGATGCCGACGAAATCGCGGGCGTATCAGCGCGAGCTGGCGCACTCGAGGCGACGGTTTCGCGGGTTGACGAAGATTTGAAGTGCGGCGGCAACAGAAGCTCGAATTCAACCTCACCACTGCCTTGCTGCACGATGCCAATGCGATGTGCCGCGGCGTATGAGAGATCGACGATACGGCCGGCGAGAAACGGCCCGCGATCATTGATACGAACAACGACCGATTTGTTGTTACGTGGATTGGTCACGCGCGCGAAGCTCGGCAACGGCGCAGTCGGGTGCGCAGCGCTCATCGCAAACATGTCGTAGGTTTCGCCAATGGCAGTTTTCTGCCCATGGAATTTTCGTCCATACCACGAGGCGATGCCGCGTTGATTGAGTGGCGCATGCAAGGTCATCGGCGTGTAATTCACACCGAACACGTTGTACGGACGATTGGCGAATCGATGCAGCGGCTCGTCGCTCGGCACCGCATCAGCGACGCGATCGAGATCGGAGGGCAGCGCCGAAGGCGGGCCATCGTCTTTGTAATAAACGCCAGGGCGCGAGCTTGATTTGGAAGATGGAGCGGGCGATTTGCTCGCACATCCAACAAGCGTTGCGGCAGCGAGCGCAAAAAGAATCGTCGTGCGAACCGTCATGAACCCAAAAGTTTTCGGTGTGTTGCGATACTCATGAGGATACCGACGCCGACGAACAAAGTCATCAACGCGGTGCCACCGAAACTCACGAACGGTAGCGGCACGCCTACCACCGGCAACATACCGGTCACCATGCCGATGTTGACGAATGAGTAGGTGAAAAACATCAAGCCGATAGTGCCCGCCATAAGACGGCCGAACAATGACTGCGCGCGCACGGCAATCAAGAGACAACGACCGATCAACAGCAGATACATCACAAGCAAGACCAATACGCCGAGCAGCCCGAACTCCTCGCCATACACAGCCACGATGAAATCGGTATGTTTCTCCGGCAAGAACTCAAGATGCGTTTGTGTGCCCGAGAGCCAACCCTTGCCCAAAATACCGCCGGATCCAATGGCGATCGCCGCTTGAATTGTGTGCCAGCCCGCGTCTTTGGCGTCGCGACTCGGATCGAATACGGTGAGCACTCGCTCTTTCTGGTAATCATGCAACCAGTTGAATTCCCAGGCGGCGAAAAAAACACCACCCGCAAGCAAACCGCCGCCAACAATGATTCGCCAATCGAGTCCAGCGAGATACAAAATGAAAAATCCACAGGCACCGATCAGTAGCGCGGTGCCAAGATCGGGTTGACGGACAATCAGAAAGAACGGGATCGCGATCAACAATCCGGCGATCAGAAAGTTTTTCCAGTCGATCTTGCCTTCATGCCGCTCGAAATACCAGGCAAGGATGAGCGGCACCGCGATCTTCATGATTTCCGACGGCTGGATATTGCCGATTCCCGGAATTTTTAACCAGCGACGCGCGCCTTTAATGACTTCGCCGCCGACAGCGACGCCCACCAACAGCACGATACCGAAGATATAGAGCGGCACCGCGAAGCGCGCAATGAACGTGGGCGACAGATTGGCGAGCACGAACATGATGATGACCGCGACCACGACCTTGTTCGATTGCGAAATCACCCGCCCCATGGTCTCGTTTGCGGCGCTGTAGAGCACGAGCAAGCCGAGTGCGGTGATGATCGACACAATCGCGAAGAGCACCGGATCGATGTGATCCGTGAGCTTGTTCCAGAGCGTCTGCATCATGGCGAGACACTCGCTTGTGACTTCGTCTTCATTGCTGCGTCAAGCAGAGTGGGATCGAAGAACGCATCCATGACTTTGCGCGCAATGGGCGCGGCCGCTTTTGCACCGAAGCCGCCGTTTTCCACAAACACCGCAAGCGCGATCTGGGGTTTCTCAAGCGGGGCATATGCCATGTACCAGGCATGATCGCGAAGGCGCTCGGCCACTTCGCTTTCAACATAGGTGCCGCCCTTCAAACCGAACACCTGCGCCGTCCCCGTCTTGCCGCCGCTCGTGTACTTCGCGTTTTTGAACACGGCCGCCGCTGTGCCTTCGAGCACCACACCTTGTAGACCCTCTTTCACGGCGTCGAGGTGCGCGTCTTTTAGAGGGATGGTGTAAGCGGGCGATGGTTGCGTGAGCCGACTCTCACCGGTTTTCACATCCTGGATACGTTTGACGAGGTGTGGCTTAAAGGCCACGCCACGGTTGGCGAGGATCGCCGTCGCATACGCGAGCTGCAGCGGGGTGAACGTGTTGAATCCCTGACCGATCGCAAGCGATACCTGATCGCCAACATGCATCTTCGGATCTTTGGGAAAGCGTTTTGCTTTCCACTCGCGCGTCGGCAGAATGCCCGCAAGCTCACCGTCGATATCGATTCCGGTTCGACGGCCGAAGCCGAATTGCGACATAAATTTCGACCACTCGTCGACATCAAGTTCCGCACCGAGCTGGTAGTAATAGGTGTCGCACGACACGGCGATCGATTTCGGCAGATTCACGAGCCCGTGACCACCGGCTTTGTCGTCACGCCAATGGGCGTTGCCTAAGCGGAAGAAGCCCGGATCGGAGATCGTTTGCGACGCAGTGCGCACACCGAATTCTTGTGCCATCAACGCCATAAACGGCTTATAGGTGGAGCCTGGTGGATAGGTGCCCTGCAACGGGCGATTCAACATCGGTTTGTCCGGCGAATCGCGTAGCGCTTCCCAACTTTGAGGATCAATCCCGTCAACAAATAAATTCGGGTCGTAACCCGGCTTGCTTACGAACGCCAGAATGTCGCCCGTCGAAGGCTCGATCGCGATGAGCGCACCGCGCTTATCGCCGAACGCATCCTCGGCAATTTTTTGCAGACGAATGTCGAGCGATAGTTGCAAGTTGTTGCCCGGAATCGATGGCTTGCGCGAGAGCTGTCGCATCACGCGCCGCGAGGCATCGACCTCAACTTCCACCGCGCCGGCCGTGCCGCGCAACTGTTTTTCGTAGGAGAGTTCGATGCCGGATTTACCGATGTAGTCCGAGCCCTTGTACTCGGCCCCCAGCCCCTGCTCTTCGATACGCTCTTTTTCTTTTTGATTGATTCGACCGATGTAGCCCAGTACGTGTGAGGCGAGTTCGCCCATGGGGTACTGGCGAAAGAGTCGCGCCTTGATCTCAACGCCTGGCAGACGAAAACGATTGGCGGCAACACGAGCGACTTCGTCATCGGTCAACCGCGAACGGATCGGCAAACTCTCTGCGCTTCTAAATTCTTCGTAGAGCCGTTTAAACCGTCGTCGATCACGAGCGCTGATGTCTACTAGCACCGCCAGTTGATCGATCGTCGCATCGAGATTCTCGATTTTCTGCGGGTTGAGCTCGAGCGTGTACGCAGAGTAATTTGAAACCAGCACGACGCCATTGCGATCGGTAATGATGCCTCGATTGGGCACTTCCGGTTGCACGTCGATGCGATTGGCTTCGGCGAGACTTGCAAAATGATCGTGCTTCACGATTTGCAGATACACGAAACGACCAATAAGCAAAGCGAAGCAAAGCAGAATTGCGCCACCGGCCACCAACACCCGTCGCTGGAACCAAAAAACTTCTTCGTCTTTATTGCGCAATTCGTTCATGGCGCGTCAGTCCGTGAGCGATCGTACGCGCTGCGGCCATTGCAATAGCGCCGACAGCGGTGGCCACAGGAGCACGCTTGTGACCGTTGACAACATAAACGTTGCGCTCGGTGGCGCCGCACCGCTCATCAAGCGCAGCACAAGCACCACAACTTGCGTAAACACGAGTAGTGCAAACACGTGAAGCGATTGCTGCCATAGCGGAAAGCGCAGCACGCGACGATGAAAATACTCCGCCGAAAAGCCCAAGATCGCATAGGCAAGCGCATGCTGTCCGAAAAGATTGGCTTCCACCACATCGGTGAGCAACCCGCAGCACCACGCCGCACCCACGCCGATCCAGCGCGGTTGATGGATGGCCCAGTAAAGCAACACAAGTGCGAAAAAATCAGGTCGCAGCGCGAGTGCCCATCCCGACAACGGCAACAGATTCGCGATAAACGCAACGAGTAACGTAATGATCACGAACCAAAGCTTCGGCGGCAGCAGAATGTCTTCCGGTCGTGCGACCTTCATCATCGGCGAATCGGGCAAGCGAAACGGCATCGCTAACCCCCCTTTCGCTTGGCCGCGTTTTTTGCCGCTGCCTCTTCGGCGGGCCGTGGCGGTGGCATCGCCGGTCGATCAAGTACGAGTACGTCTTCTGCGCTAGTCACACCGGCAAACGGCGAGCAATCGATTTTTGCAAACAAGTTATCGCGCTCGCGCGTCACCCGAGCGATTTTGCACACGCGTAAATTAGCTGGAAATACGCCATCAATGCTTGACGTGAGCACGATGTCGCCCTCGACGATGTCGGCATTGTTTGCAACATAACGCAATTCCGGCGGCTGCGCGGGGCCGCGCCCGTAGAGCAGCGCGCGCATACCCGTGCGCTCGATGCGAATCGGTACCGCAAAATCTTTGTCGGTTAGAAGCGTGACCTCCGCAAGCAGCGGGTGCGTACGCGTGACTTGCCCGAGCAGACCGAACCCGTCGATAACGGCCGCGCCACTTTCGAAGTTTTGCGAGACGCCACGCTCGATAAAAAATTTCTGTGAATACGGATCGCGACCGAGATAGAGCACTTTCGACGGTTGCGATTTCACGCTAATCGTCTGCGCCGCACCCGCTAAAGCTCGCCACTTTTGCGCATCGAGCTGTGCGGCACGACTTGCTTGCTCGATCTGCGCGCTTTCGAGCAACTGCTTTTTGAGCTCAGCATTTTCGGTTCGCAGCGCAGTGCGAGTTTCGAAAAAATCACCGATCGAGTTAAGCGCATTACCCGGCACCAAGGCAAGCTGCTGCAGAGGATTGACGATTGTCGAGATCGACACCCGCACCGCTTCAAGCGTCTTGAATTTAGCGTCGACAAACATCAATGCCAGCGACGCAACGCCGAAAAACGTGAGCCGCGCAAGCGCAGATGGGCCGCGATTAAAAAAACGCGGCGGCTCTTTCGGAAGTGAAGTGACGTTGCCGATCATGGGCGCTGCTTTAACGACAATGTGCCCACGCTTTTATTTCGGAAGCGCAGGTCTTGGTGTTGCACGTCGTGAGTCGGTCAGTCGGTGGTGAAGATCGAGGACAGGCGATCGATGTTTTCAAGCGCCTTGCCGCATCCGCGCACCACGCAGGTGAGCGGATCTTCCGCGACGACCACCGGAAGCCCGGTTTCTTCCATGAGCAAGCGATCGAGATCGCGCAGCAACGCGCCACCACCGGTGAGCACCATGCCCTTCTCAGCGATGTCGGCGCCGAGTTCCGGCGGCGTGCGCTCGAGCGCTTGCTTCACCGCACTCACGATCGCGTTCAACGGATCGGTGAGCGCTTCGAGAATTTCGTTTGACGACACCGTGAATGCGCGCGGAATACCTTCGGCCAAATTGCGACCCTTGATTTCCATATCGCGCACTTCGCTGCCGGGGAACGCGGAGCCGATCGTTTTCTTGATGAGCTCAGCGGTCGTCTCACCAATCAACATGCCGTAGTTACGACGGATGTAGTTGATGATCGCTTCATCGAACTTGTCGCCACCAACGCGCACCGAGCCTGCGTAGACCATGCCGCCGAGCGAAATCACACCGACCTCGGTCGTGCCGCCACCGATGTCGACGACCATCGAACCGGTCGCATCCGAAATCGGAAGATCGGCGCCGATCGCAGCAGCCATCGGCTCTTCGATCAAAAATACTTTCGACGCACCAGCGCCAAGCGCGGACTCGCGAATTGCACGACGCTCGACTTGCGTTGACCCACAAGGCACGCAGATGATGATGCGCGGACTCGGCGAAAACATTTTCGAATCGAGTACTTTGCGAATGAATTGCTTCAACATCTGTTCGGTGACGTTGAAATCGGCAATCACGCCGTCTTTCATCGGGCGAATCGCGGTGATGTTGCCTGGCGTGCGACCGAGCATTTGCTTTGCCGACAAACCGACGTCTTGAATTACGCGCTTGCCGTTAGGGCCACCTTCTTGCCGGATAGCGACGACCGAAGGCTCGTCGAGAACGATGCCTTTGCCGCGGACGTAGATGAGGGTGTTGGCGGTACCGAGATCGATGGCGATGTCGGTGGAGAGATAACTACTGAGAAACTTGAACATAACGAAAACTTGCGGGCCTCCCTGGCCGTGGACAAACGCCAAACGGTCACCCCCCGTAAATGACGATTCAATGCGGGTTTGCGAGAGACTTAGTGCCTCGCTCAACGCGCCATCGAATAACCCGATATGTTACCCTACGCCCCTTGATTCTCTTGACGTTGCGAGAATTTCGTCTACGTCAAACCCCAATAAAAATTCTCCTTCTCGTGTCATGAGCTTATCCGCGCAAGATATCGAGCGGATCGCGCACCTTGCCCGCATCCGCGTGACCCCCGATGAGGTTGGTCAAGTCCAAGCCAAACTCGACGGCATTTTCAAACTCATCGACGACATGCAGTCGGTCGACACCAAAGGGGTTGAGCCGATGTCGCACGGCCTCGATATGGTGCTTCGCTTGCGTGACGACGTCGTGACCGAGACCAATCAACGTGAAAAGTTTCAGTCGAACGCGCCCGATGCGGCGGAAGGCTATTTCCTGGTGCCGAAGGTGATCGAATGAAGACCTTTCGCACTGTAGGAGCGGCTCTGCCGCGACCAGATTGTGGGAGCGCGCTCTCACCCGGAGGGAGCCGCGCATGAGCTGGAACACATTCGCCACAGTCGCCGAAACCAAAAAAGCGCTCGATGCGAAGCAAGTGAGCGCTGTTGAGCTTGCCAAGCATTATCTTCAGCGCGCAGAGTCTTTAAATAGTTCGCTTAACGCTTATATAACGATTGATTCGGAAAAAACAATTTCCGAAGCGATCGCCCAAGATAATCGGCGCTCAAAGGGCGAGGCTGCTCCGCTGCTTGGCGTGCCCATTGCTCACAAAGATATCTATCTGATTGACGGCTGGCGCACGACGTGTGGCTCGAAGATGCTGGAGAACTTCGTGGCACCCTACAGCTCGACGGTTGTTCAGAACATGGCCAACGCTGGCATGGTCACGCTCGGCAAATTGAACATGGATGAGTTCGCGATGGGCTCGTCGAATGAAACGTCCTACTTCGGAACCGTGAAAAACCCGTGGGATTTGACCCGTGTGCCGGGCGGCTCTTCAGGCGGCTCGGCGGCCTCAGTCGCTGCCGGACTCGCGCCCGCGAGCACGGGCACGGACACGGGCGGCTCGATTCGCCAACCCGCGATGTTCTGCAATTTGACGGGCTTGAAACCGACCTACGGCATCTGCTCGCGCTACGGCATCATCGCGTTCGCCTCGTCGCTCGATCAAGCGGGACCGTTCGCGCAAACCGCAGAAGACTGCGCGCTCCTGTTGAACGCAATGGCCGGTTACGACCCGCATGACGCGACCTCGCTCGATCGACCGAAAGAAGATTACACGCGCGATTTAGCAAAGCCACTCAAAGGTTTGCGCATTGGCCTACCGAAAGAATTTTTCGGCGATGGCGTCGCGCCCGGCATCGCGAAAGCGGTGGAAGATGCGCTCGATGTGTATCGCAAACTCGGAGCGACGACCGTCGAAGTGTCGCTGCCGAACGTGAAGTATTCGGTACCCGCGTATTACGTTGTCGCCCCCGCAGAAGCTTCGAGCAACCTCTCGCGCTTCGACGGCGCGCGCTTCGGGCATCGTGCGAAAGAGTACGACGACATCATCGACATGTACAAACGCTCGCGTGCCGAAGGCTTTGGCGCGGAAGTGAAGCGCCGCATTTTGATTGGCACGTATGTGCTCTCGCACGGCTACTACGACGCGTACTACCTGCAAGCAGGCAAACTGCGCCGCTTGATCGCGGAAGATTTCAAAAAAGCCTACGAAGTCTGCGATGTCGTGATGGGGCCGACGGCCCCGGAAGGCGCATTCCAATTCGGCGCGAAGAGCGACGATCCGGTCAAGATGTATTTGAACGACATCTTTACGATTTGCGCGAACTTAACGGGGCAGCCTGCGATGAGTCATCCGTGCGGCGTTGATCGCGACACGGGGCAGTTCGTAGGTATGCACATCATCGGAAACTATCTCGATGAGGCGCGGATGTTGAATGCTGCGCATCAATATCAACTGGCCACCGATTGGCACAAACGCCATCCCAACCTTTGAACGAATGATCAAGCTGTAGGAGCGGCTATGCCGCGATCAGCGTTTGCAATCGCAGAGATTGCGGCAGAGCCGCTCCTACAGAGAAACGAAAGAGTGCTCGTATGAGTCAGTGGGAAATCGTCATCGGTCTTGAAACGCATGTGCAGCTGACCACTGCATCAAAAATCTTCAGCGGCAGCTCCACCGCGTTCGGCGCCGCGCCGAACACACAAGCCTCGGTCGTCGATCTTGCGATGCCGGGCGCATTGCCGGTGATGAACAAAGGCGCGGCGGAGCGTGCGGTGAAATTTGGGCTTGCGATTGGTGCAAAGATCAATCGTCGTTCGATCTTTGCGCGCAAAAACTATTTCTATCCCGATCTGCCGAAGGGCTATCAGATTTCGCAATACGAAACGCCGATTGTCGAAGGCGGCGGGCTCACGATCACGCTCGATGACGGTACGACGAAGTTCATTGAACTCACGCGCGCGCACCTCGAAGAAGACGCCGGAAAAAGTGTTCACGATCAGTTCGACAATGCCTCGGGTGTTGACCTCAATCGCGCGGGCACGCCGCTGCTCGAAATCGTCACCGAACCTGTGATGCGCTCCGGCAAAGAGGCGATTGCGTATGCGAAAGCGCTGCACGGGCTCGTGCGTTATCTCGATATTTGCGATGGCAACATGCAGGAAGGTTCGTTCCGCTGTGACGTGAACGTCTCCGTTCGTCCGATGGGGCAAAAAGAATTCGGCACGCGTCGCGAAATCAAGAACTTGAACAGCTTCAAGTTCATGCAGCAAGCGATCGATTACGAAGTGCGCTGGCAGATCGAGCAGATCGAAGACGGTAAGAAAATCGTGCAGGCGACGGTGCTGTTTAATCCCGACACCGGCGAGACGCGCGCGATGCGCACGAAGGAAGATGCGATGGATTATCGCTACTTCCCCGATCCGGATTTGCCGCCACTCGTGATCGACGATGCGATGTTCGATCGTATCAAGTCGTCGATGCCGGAATTGCCCGAAGCGAAGTGTGCACGCTACACGAGCGAATTCAAACTCTCTGAATACGACGCGCGTTTGCTGTCGCAAGATCGCGCGACCTCCGAGTATTTTGAAAGCGCCGTGAATGCGAAAGCCGATCCAAAACTCGTCGCGAACTGGATGCTCGGTGAACTCTCTGCGTCACTCAATCGCGAAGAGAAGTCGATTGAGGACTCACCTGTTTCCGCCGCGCAACTCGCAGGCGTGATCGCGCGCATCGGCGACGGCACGATCAGCAACAAGATTGCGAAGACCGTGTTCGAAGCGCTGTGGAACGGCGAAGGCAAGACGGCCGATGACGCGATCGAAGCAAAAGGCTTGAAGCAAATCAGCGACGTCGGCGCGATTGAAAAAATCGTCGATGAAGTGCTCGCGAAGAGCGCGGCGCAAATCGCGGATTACAAAGCCGGCAAAGAAAAAGCACTGATGTCGATCGTCGGCATGGTGATGAAAGCCTCTGCGGGCAAAGCCAACCCTGCGCAGGTGAACGACATCATCAAGAAGAAACTTTCGTAAGGCGTGGTCAATACCAAGAAAAGTTCGCTCAGGACGAAGTCAAGCTTCTGCGCTATTCGCCCAATATAATTGGGCGAATAACCGTAAAATTGATGTTCTCGAAAAATAATAAAATCACAATAGCTGCCCGATTAAATAGAGTGATTACGAAAAACGCTGGGAATGCATTTCGATGAATCCTTCGCAAAGCCCATTCGTGTTGTTCGGCGGCGAAACTGGCGTTCGAAAACTGGTCGACGCGTTCTACGATCGCATGGATTTCGAAGCGGATTTCGCAACGATTCGCGCACTGCATCCGACCACACTTGAGGGCTCGCGCGACAAGCTCTTCTGGTTTCTCTGCGGCTGGCTCGGCGGGCCGAACCATTATGTCGAGCGTTTCGGTCACCCACGCCTGCGTGCGAGACATTTGCCGTTTTCAATCGGTAGCGTCGAGCGCGATCAATGGATGGCATGCATGAAACTCGCGCTCAGTGATTGCGAGACGGATGAATCGCTCGCAACGTGGCTCACGCAACAACTCTTTGGCACCGCCGACTGGATGCGCAATCGCGCAGATTGAATCGTCACGCTCGTCGATGTGAGCTGCGCGACTAAACTGTCTGCAACCTCACATCGCCATGACGACAACCACGTTACTCCGCGCCGAAGACGAACGACTTATCACCGGTCGCGCGCAGTACGTGCACAACCTCGCGCCCGCAGGCATGGTGTTCGCTGCGTTTGTTCGCGCGACTACAGCGAACGCGACGTTTACGCTCAACGCTGACGCTGCGCTGGCGATGCCGGGTGTGCTGCGCGTGTTCACGAGCGAAGATTTTGCGAATGTGACATTGCCTGCACACAATCCTGTGCTCGATGCGAAAGCGCCTTTCGTCGCGCCCGTGCTCGCGTGCGGTGCCACACGCTACCCAGGCGAAGCGATCGCTCTGATCGTTGCAACGGCGCGTGATGTCGCGCAGCATGCAGCCGACGCTGTGAGCATCGCGTATGCACCACGCGAAACGAGCGAGCAAGCCGTTCTATTCGAAGTGGAGCATCGACACTCTACGTCACAAACGTTGGCAGCGAACGCAGTGACCGTATCGATCACTCACGCGCAACCACGCGTGCAGGCGATGGCGATGGAGCCCCGCGCGAGCATCGCGGCGTGGGATGAAATGTCGCACTCGCTTACGTTCTGGACGGGTACGCAAGCCGTTGCGCGCGCACGCGACATGTTGGCCGAAGTGTTACAGACCGACGCTGCGCAAGTGCGTGTCATCGCGCCCGATGTCGGCGGTGCGTTCGGCGCAAAGGCGTCGCTCTATCCCGAAGATTTCGCGCTCGCGCTGGCGGCAAAGGCGATGAACGCGTGCATCAAGTGGACTTCGACGCGTAGCGAAGAATTTCTATCAGGCACGCAAGGACGCGGCTCGACGCTTGCCGGGTCGCTCACCGTCGCGCGCGACGGCACATTCGTAGCGCTTGAATCGACGCTCGATTTTCCGCTCGGCGCGTGGTTGCCCTATTCAAGTGCTGTGCCGCTTCGCAACGCTGCGCGCATCTTGCCTGGCCCTTATCGCGTGCCCAATGTCGATATACGCGGTTCTGCGCGTGCGTCGCACGAGGCGGCGACGAATATTTATCGCGGTGCCGGTCGTCCCGAAGCCGCTTTGCTGATGGAACGGCTCCTCGATGCGGCCGCTGCAGCGCTCAACATCGATCCGGTGCTGCTGCGAAAAACGAATTTGATCGCCGCGGACGCGATGCCTTATTCAACACCTACCGGCGAGACGCTCGATGCGGGCGACTACGTACGCGCGCTCGATGCGGCCTGTCGCGCATTCGATTACGAAACTGCGCGACGCATGCAACACGAGCGTCGCCGCGCAGGCGAGTTAGTCGGCATTGGTGTTGCCTGCTATATCGAACCTTGCGGCCAAGGCTTCGAATCGGCGCGCGTCACGCTTTTCGACGATGGTCGCGTTGAAGTTGCAAGCGGATCATCGGCGCAAGGTCAGGGTCACGAAACGAGTTTCGCGCGCATCGCCGCCGATGTGCTTGGCATTGAGCCCACGTACGTCACTGTCATTCACAGTGACACCGCGCTTGCGCCCGATGGCATCGGCGCGCTCGCGAGTCGTTCGATGGCGATCGGTGGCAGCGCTGTGTTGCTTGCAACGCAAGAGGCTCGCGCAAAACGCGACGCGGGTGCGGCGTTTCCGATCATCGCCCAAGTGAAATACACCGCGCCGATGGAAGCGTGGAGTTACGGTTGCGTGATCGCGCAGATGGCCATCGACACCGATACCGGCGAGCCGACGATCGAACGCATTGTGTGGGCCGACGATGCAGGTCACATCGTCTCACCTGTGCTAGCGAAAGGGCAGCTCATTGGCGGGCTCGCGCAGGGGCTTGGGCAAGCGATGATGGAGGCGATAGCCTATGACGCGAACGGCCAACTCGCGACCGGTTCCTTGATGGATTACGCGGTGCCCCGAGCGAGCGACATGCCACCGGTGACTATCGTGAATTTGGAAGTACCAACGAACGCAAACGCGCTGGGTGCCAAAGGGGTCGGCGAGGCCGGATGCATCGGTGTGCCCGCAGCCCTCTTGAATGCGGCCTGCGACGCGCTACGCGAATTTGAAACAAACACGTTGTCGTTTCCACTTACCTCGGAGACACTCTGGCGTGTGCTGCAAATCCAAAAGAAGTCATCCCGATGAAATACAACAAAGAAGACGCTAAAGCCTATTCGCGACAACGTTTTCGCGGCGTGTGGGCCGCGACGCTCACGCCGTTTCGCGACGATTTGACGCTCGACGAAGCCGGGTTTCGAGCAAACTTGAAACACTGGACGCACGCGCTCAAACTCTCCGGTTTTTTCGTTGGCGGCAAGCAGGCCGAATATTTTTCGATGAGCGTGCCGGAGCGAAAACGCTTGATGGAAATCGCGGTGGAAGAAACTTCGGACACCCAGGCGGGCGTGATTACCTCGTGCTCGGACACGAATCTTGATGTAGTGCTTGATCTCGCCAAACATTCGCAAGCCATCGGCGCGGACTACATCGTGGTGCACTCGCCCGTGCTTCATTTCGGCGCGCATACCGACGAAACGGTTTACGAGTATTACCGCTATATCGCCGAGCAAACTGAGATCGGTATCGCGCTATGGAATCATCCGGACTGTGGCTATGTAATGAGCCCCGCGCTCTGCGCGCGGATCGCCGAATTGCCCAACATCGTTGCGATCAAATACAGCGTCGATCGCGCGCTTTACTCAAAACTCACCGAACTCGCAGGCGACAAAATTCTGGTGAGCACTGCGAGCGAAGAAGAATGGCTCGCCAACATCATCGAGCTCGGCTGGCAGCTCTATCTCTGTTCGGTGCCGCCCTATTTGCTGCAAACCGCCAACGATCAACGCATGAACGACTACACGGCGCTTGCTTTCGCAGGCAAGCATGTGGAGGCGCAACGTGTACGAGACAGTTTGAATCCCGTGCGGGAAGCCTTCAAGCAAAGCAAACCAAAGGGCAAACCGCAAGCGCATGCGAAATACTGGCAAGAGCTTCTCGGACAAGTGGGTGGCCCGGTGCGCCGACCGCTGTTGCCGATGACCGAGGCTGAGAAAGCGGCGACTCGCGACGCATTTGCGACGAGCGGTCTCACGCTGTAGCGACATGCAGCATCGCCTGACGGTCAACGGCACCACGCGCGTATTGGAAGCCGATGGGTCGCTCTTGTTGGTTGATGCGATTCGCGAGCATTGCAAACTCACTGGAACGAACGTTGGTTGCGACACCGCGCAATGCGGTGCGTGCACCGTGTTGATCGATGGCAAAGCGGTCAAATCGTGCAATGTGCTCGCTGCGCAATGCTCGCCCGAGCAATCGATCACTACGATCGAAGGGCTTGCGCAGGGCAACGCGTTGCATCCGATGCAAGTGTGTTTTTCGCAGCATCATGGTTTGCAATGCGGCTACTGCACGCCGGGGATGATTTTGCGTGCGGTGGCTATGGTTGATGAGCCCGTACCTGCGACATCAACGGCCGTGCGCGAAGCACTCGCGGGGAATCTCTGTCGCTGCACCGGTTACGAAGGCATTGTGACCGCCGTGATCGACGGTTTGCAGCAATTGCGCTCTCGATGAACTACGAGAGAGCGCTGAATATCGATGCGGCAGCGGCCTCGCTCGCGCGTACTCCCGATGCGCGCGTACTCGCAGGCGGACAAAGTTTGATTGCGGCGATGAAGCTCGGCATGCTCGCACCGAGCGCGCTCATCGATTTGCAATCGATACCGTCGCTGCGTCGCATCGAGCGTATCGGCGACATGCTCACGATCGGTGCGATGGCAACACACGCGCAGATTGCCGCGTCGGACGTCGTGAAAGACTTTACGCCGATGCTCGCGAACCTCGCAGGCGGCATCGCCGATCAACAAGTACGCGAACGCGGCACGATTGGCGGCTCGCTTGCCAACAACGATCCGTCGGCCTGTTGGCCTGCAGGCGTGCTCGCACTCGGCGCAACGATCGTGACGAACGAACGCGAGATTGCTGCTGATTCGTTTTTCGTGTCGCTCTATAGCACTGCGCTTAACGCAAGCGAAATTATCGTTGCGATTCGCATCCCG
>JBOFBL010000165.1:0-2791 GCA_051645545.1 Casimicrobium sp.
AATCTCAAATTTTCTAACCTGTAGCAACGGCATGGGAAACTGAAACTCCCAAACGTGGAGTGAAAGCGAAGTTGGGGGTATCTTTGGGGGTACGTGTAAAACCATAAATCTCGCAGCGCCTTATTTTTCATGGCGTTCAAGCGATGATGTGAATGCCTTCGTCAATGAAACAGCCCGCGAAAGCGGGCTTTTTTATTTGACGGAGTAAGAAGGGCGAGAACCCTTCGGTTCGACCAAAACAGTCCGGTGGACTGTTTTGGGACGTTGCGCTTCGTGCAGCGGGGGCGAAGCCCCGAGTGATGCGTCAGACGCATCGCGAGCAATCCCCGGAGTCGGACTGATAAGAGCGCAGCGAGCGGAACAGTGTCTTCGCGATGTGGCTAAGCCTTAGTATCTCGAACCAGCCAATCCGCCACCGCGCGCACTTCATCTTTCACCACCATTTTCATCATCAATGTGAAGGGCGATGGGTTTTCGATCGCTGGTCCCGGTAGTGCGACTAGGCTTCCTGCTCGCGCGGCGTCAAGCGCGAGCTCATCGTTGAGTAACGCGTATCCAGCGCCGGCGACGCAAGCCGCCGTCGTCAAGTGCTCTAAATTGAATTGCATACCGGGCATCACCTCGGGGGCTTGTATGCCAGACAGTGCAAACCAGTCGTTAAGCGAGGGGACTCGTATTTGCGGATTGGTTGAAACGGTATGAAGTAGCGGTTGCGAAAGCAATGCGCTCGGTGCCAATATGCCGTTGCGCGCGATCAGCGCAGGCGCAGCGAAGAGCTTGTAGTTGCCGCGAAAGAGAACGCGCTGACGGTAACCATCGATATCGCTTCGTTGATGATAAATCGCGAGATCGACGCCGCCTTTCGAGGGGTTGACGTCAAACGGTAAGCCTTGCAGTTGAACCTCAATATCGCCTTGAGACTGATTGAATGCAGTGATGCGAGGCAACACCCACGCGACCGCGACACTGAGTTGCGATCGAATCTGTACGATGCGTCGCCCCTTCTGCGAGCGTACGGCGGCACTTGTGCTGATTAAGCGATCGAACACATCGCGCACACGCATCGCGTAATCCTGACCGGCGCGACTTAGAACCACGCCACGCGCCCCGCGATCAAAGAGTTTCATGCCGATCCAGTGTTCGAGTTGTTTGATCTGGTGAGATACGGCGGCGGGTGTGACATTGAGCTCCTCGGCGGCACGCACGAAACTCATGTGCCGCGACGCGGCTTCGAAAGCGCGAAGCGCGCCAAGCGGAGGAAAGTTTCGCGACATAGAGGGAACGGACGATTTTTGAGGTGTTAGTTGACGAACGGCGTCGAGTTGTACGACGTACTCGAAGCCCGTGAGCCCAAGCGTTGGGCGATTAATGCCCGTGCTCGTGAGCTTGTCTTCGTTGCGATTTCCTTTTTCATCTGGCGCTATGTCGTTTACTGGTGAAGTATTGGAGCGTTTAAAACTGCGTAAAGTGTTTGCAGGCATACGTTTTGCGACCTTTTTTTAGTTCGGAATGAACTTGCAGCCTGAAATCTTTTCGATGACTAAGCTGGTTTAAATCAGTGTTACGGATTTGCTGGTGCAAAAGTGCCAAATCGGCCGCAAAGAGTTAGCGATATTTAGTCTTGGCGAACGCCCGAGTCCTCGAGCTAATGCTTTCACTTCGATCCGCGCATAGGAGCGCAACGCCATTCGCTGAACGCGTGCGAAAATCTTGACGTAACCACGCCGTTTCTCGGGGGAGTAAACGGAACGTGCCTTCACGGTTTATCCGTGTAAAAAGCGATTCCACATGAACTCCCAACCGCCGTCGCAAACAACTGCTGTCTCAAATCAAGATTCGACGTTTCTCAATCAAGCTAGCGATAAAGATCTCGGTCGCGAGCTCACGGCGTTAATCCGACAAGCAGAGAAGGGCGATTTGCAAGCCCGAGAGCGCCTGATCCGAGAGCTCTACCCTCGGCTGCGGGCGATCGCTAGGTTTCGTTTATCCGCCGGGGCAGCTCCGACATTGCTCGACGCGACCGCTCTTCTGCATGAATCGCTCGCAAAACTACTAGACCGCGGATTCGCACAAATCGAGAACTCAAAACACCTTGTGTCTTATGCAGCGGCGACGATGAGAAATGTGTTGGTCGATTACGCGCGCGAGCGTAACGCGCAGAAGCGCGACGGCGGCGAACGGGTATCTCTCACTTATGTCGATGCCGGTCAAACCGATCAAGGCTTGGATTTGCTCTCTCTCGATGACGCGATGAATCAGCTCAGCGCAATCGATCCACGCTTGACGGCAATCGTCGAGCTTCGCTGTTTCGGCGGGCTCAAGGTGGAGGAGATTGCCGAGCAGCTTGACGTATCCGAGCGCACAGTGAAGCGCGATTGGCAAAAAGCACGCGCCTTTTTGATGATGTTTTTAGGGACGAATGCGAAATGACATCGCAAGACAACAATGCTTCGAATATCGAATCGGCAGATCGATTTGCGAAGCTCTCGAATTTGATGGACGAAGCGCTTCTACTGCCTTCGAGCGAATGGGAGACGTTTTGCTCTTCGCTCGAAAAAAGTGACGCAGAGCAGGCTTCAATGCTGCGCGAACTGCTGCGCGC
This sequence comes from Casimicrobium sp., assembly GCA_051645545.1. Lineage (GTDB taxonomy): Bacteria > Pseudomonadota > Gammaproteobacteria > Burkholderiales > Casimicrobiaceae > Casimicrobium. The sequence goes on from JBOFBL010000165.1 coordinate 2,603, forward strand.
GCATGCCGAGGCGGAGGCAAAGGGTTTTCTCGAACGAACAATTTCGCCTGAAGCAATACTGGAACGCGGCGAGTCGACAGCGGCGAACGACATTCAACCCAAGCGCGCGGGACTCATGCTCGGACCGTATCGCTTGATCAGAAAACTCGGCGAAGGTGGCATGAGTAGCGTGTGGCTTGCCGAGCGCGA
>JBOFBL010000166.1:0-3077 GCA_051645545.1 Casimicrobium sp.
CTTTGCTGCGATGAATCGTGGGCACGTGATTCGGTTGATCGTAGAGCGCGACATTGAAGACTTCTGGTACATCCGCAGAGGTTGGGATTTTGTAAGTCGAAGGCGCATGCGTGCGCAAGCGGCCTTTGTCATCCCACACCAATTCCTCACTCGTAAGATAACCCATGCCCTGCACAAAGCCGCCTTCGATTTGGCCTCGATCGATCGCGGGATTGAGTGAAGCGCCCACGTCGTGCAAGATATCAACGCGCATCGTTCGGTGTTCTCCCGTGAGCGTGTCCACTTTCACTTCGGAACACGCTGCACCATACGCGAAGTAATACGCAGGCGTACCTTCGAACTTGTCGCCATTCCACGAGATGTTCGGCGTGTAGTAAAAGCCTTGCGCGGTGAGCGGAATCTTTGCGAAGGTCGCGCGCGTAGCGAGTGTTTTGAGATCGATGGTTTTCTCACCGTTCGCCGTGGTCGCGCCGCCGTTCTTGAACACCACTTCATTCGGTGCGCATTCGAGCAATTTTGCGGCGAACGGAACCAAGCGCTCTTTCAACTTCGTGCACGCATCGAGCGCGGCCATGCCATTCAAATCGCTGCCGGACGATGCAGCAGTGGCTGATGTGTTGGGAAGTTTCGACGTGTTCGTCGACGTCGAGCGCACTGCATTCGCGGGCACACCGAATTCATGCGCGACGACTTGCTGCACTTTGATGAAAAGCCCTTGGCCCATCTCGGTGCCCGCATGATTCACGACGAGACTGCCGTCGAGATAGAGCGATACGAGTGCACTGCCGCGATTTAGGAACGAGGCATTGAACGAAATGCCGAACATCACGGGCGTTAATGCGAGTCCGCGTTTCACGATCGGGCTCTTCGCGTTGTACTCGCGAATCGCTTCGCGACGCGCGCGATAGTCGCTCGTCGCTTCCAAGCGATTCACGATGTCGGGTAGCCAAAAGCCTTCGACCGCTTGCCCGTAATGCGTCGTCATGCCACGCTCAGGTGAATAGAAATTCGCTTTGCGAACATCCAGCGGATCTTTACCCAAAGCGCGCGCGACGGATTCGATGGCGTGCTCGGTTGCGAATATGCCTTGCGGTGCGCCGAAGCCGCGAAACGCAGTCGCCGATTGCGTGTTCGTTTTGCAGCGGTAGTTACGCACGTGCAAGTTCGTGAGCGAATAGCCGTTGTCGATGTGGCAGAGCGCGCGATCGTTGACTTGATGCGAGTAATCCGTTGAGAAGCCGCAGCGCGATGAGAGCGTGAGATCGTAGGCTTCGATGCGGCCCGCATCGTTGAACGCAATGTCGTAATCGAACGCGAAATCGTGGCGCTTGCCGGTGATGATGAAATCATCGTCGCGATCGAGGCGCAGCTTGACGGGGCGATTCGAAAGTCGTGCTGCGAGCGCAGCGATCGCAACGAACTGTGCGGGCTGCACCTCTTTGCCGCCGAAGCCGCCACCGAGACGACGGCATTCAGAAATCACGTCCTTCCAATCGACGCCGAGAATCGTTGCGGTGACTTGCTGCATCTCTGTCGGATGTTGCGTCGAGACGTGCACATGCATTTGTCCGTCTTCGAGTGGAATTGCGAGCGCGACTTGGCCTTCGAGATAAAAATGCTCTTGCGCGCCGATTTCGCCTGCGTTCTTCACGCGATGTTTCGCGTTTGCAAACGCTGCGTCTGCATCGCCGCGTTTCACTTCTACGTGTTTGAAGATTGAGTTCGCTTTGATCGCATCGTCGATCGTGAGAATGGGCGTGAGTGGCGTGATGTCGCAACGCACTTTGCGCGCCGCCACGCGCGCCTCGCGCATCGTGCGCGCGAGCACGACGGCGACGGGTTGGCCGACGAATTCCACCTTGCCTTCGGCGAGGAACGGCTCGTCGTGAATGATTGCGCCGTACTTGTTTTCACCCAAGATATCGGCGGCGGTGTAGGCGGCGATCACGCCTTCGCTCGCGAGCGCGGCGTCGAGATGATTGGCGTTTAACGTGCCGTGTGCAATTGGGCTTGTGGCGAGCGCGGCGTAAACCGTGCCGCGCGGTTCGGGGATGTCGTCGGTGTAGGTTGCGGCACCGCGTACGTGCAGATGCGCGCTGTCGTGCGGAACATCCGAACCGATGACGCCCGATTGTGTTTCTGGCAGTCGTGCGTTCATCTCAACAGTCTCGCTTCGCAATGTGGGAGCGCGCTCGCGCGCGAAATGGCGATTGCACGCAATCCAAAATTGGTCGAACGGCAGGCATTCGCGCGCAAGCGCGCTCCCACAGGTCGATCGATTGAACCAGTTAGGGCGTTCATCAAAACACCCTCGCTTCCGCAACGTCACCCTGCGACTCAAACCAAAATCTCAGCAACAAATTCTGTGCGATTTGCATGCGGTATTCGGCGCTCGCACGCATATCGGTCATTGGCGTGAAGTCGTGTTGCATTGCTTGCATTGCCTGGCGAACGTTTGATTCGCTCCACACCTTGCCGACGATCGCTTGCTCTGCATGCGTCGCACGCTTCGGAATACCCGCTACGCCACCGTAACCCAATCGCGCAGTTTGCACGACGCCGCGATCGATCGTTACCGCGATTGCGGCGCAGACGGCTGAGATGTCTTGCTCATTGCGTTTCGAGTTTTTGTAGAAACCGAGCTGCAATCCTGGCGTGCGGTTTGGCACGATGATTCTCTCAACCCATTCACCCGACTCGCGCGATTGTTTTTTGTAATCGACATAAAGCGCTTCGAGCGGAATCGTTCGCTGCTCACCGCCTTTGCGCAAGACGACTTTCGCATCGAGCGCGATCAACGCAGGCATCGAGTCACCAATCGGTGAGCCGTTCGCGACATTGCCACCGAGCGTCCCGCTCGAACGAATTGGCCAACTCGCAAACCGCGTCCACACTTGCGCGAGTTCGGGATAGAGGCGATTCATTGCGTGGAATGCGTCATGGAGCGAGGCCGCCGCGCCGATTTCGAGCGTGGTTTCCGTGTCGCGAATTTCGCGCAGCGCTGTGACTTCGCCGGTGTAGATGATCGTTGCATTGGTTTGCAGCGCTTTGGTGATCCAGAGACCGACATCGGTTCC
>JBOFBL010000167.1:0-2865 GCA_051645545.1 Casimicrobium sp.
CAAATACGCACGCAAGCGGCTTACGTGAACGGCGGTTACGTTATAAACGGCAAAAAGGTTGCGGTACTCGGCGGCGATGGTGCCGATGCTCTACTCGTATCCGCGCGAATCGACAACGACACCACCGCATCGCTCTTCCTCGTGGATTCGAACGCCGATGGCGTGAAACGTTTTGCCTATCCGATGCAAGATGCGCAGCGCGGTGCGGATATCGAATTCGCGAATGCGCAAGCAATACTCCTGGGCGAACGCGGCAAAGCGCAGTCTGCAATCGACTACGCGCTCGACGTTGCCTGTGCAGCGCTCTGCGCAGAAGCAGTCGGTGCGATGACCGAGCTTCACAAAACCACGATCGAATATTTGAAAACACGCAAGCAATTCGGTCGACCGATCGGCATGAATCAGGCCTTGCAACATCGCGCGGTCGACATGCTGATGCACGTCGAGATGTCGCGTTCGATGGCGATGGATGCAGCCGTTGCGTTGAATAACGATGCGGCGCAACGCGTGAAAACGGTTTCGGCAGCCAAAACGCTCGTCGGGCAAGCCTGTCGATTCGTGGGTCAAAGCGCGGTGCAATTACACGGTGGCATTGGCGTGACGCATGAGCTCAATGTTTCGCATTACTTCAAACGATTAACAATGATTAACGCGACGTTCGGCGATGCGGATTGGCACCTCGCGCGCTATGGCGATAGCTTGCTCGCAGCTTAGGGAAACGCTGACTCAGCGATAGCGCACGTTACGTCGTAATCGTCAGGTGTGTCATGTACCGGCATGCGTCTCGCCCGGTGAACTAAATTTCAGCCGCGAAACAGCTATCGGCCACACCTCTAATCGAACAAATTAATTGGGTCGATGCGACTATTTTTATAAATATCGAAAAATGCTATTTGTTGGTTTATCGCCCAATTAAATTGGGCAATAAAGATCATTGCTAATCTCACTTTTTCGGAAACCAGGCCATCATCAAATCGTCAATATAGCGACCGTCTTCGAGTCGCAAACAGCGCTTGAGTCGCCCTTCTTCCACAAATCCGCAACTTCGATACAAAGCAATCGCACGCTCGTTTGTCGCGCGCACGAGTAGTTCGATTTTCTCGACTCGCAAATCGTGCGCCGCCCACTGCATGAGCTCGTTCATGAGCGCGCGACCGATGCCGCGCTCAGTCTGTCCTGGATGAACCACGATCGTCAGACGAAAAATGTGCGCATTGTTCGCGAGCGTCATCGGATCAAGCAACGCATGTGCAATCGGCTGGTCACCGTCGTCGACCGCAACGAGATAACGGCCCTGCTTGCCAGGCGTTTCGAGCGATGCGATGCGTTGCGCGAAGCCTTCCGGTTTCAATTCATGCGGACGCGAGCGCAATAGTCCTGGTGTTTTTGCCGTTTCACTTTCAGCGGCATACAGCGCTTCGGCATCCTCGACACGAGCGCTTCGAATTCGGGTGCTGCTCGTTGTTTGCATTGGCTAGTCACACGCGAAAAACGCGCATTGCATTTTCACTGTGCTGCTCTATGAATTCGTCGCACGCGCTTCAAGCGCGGCGACTGCCGGTAGGGTCTTGCCCTCGAGAAATTCGAGAAACGCGCCGCCGGCGGTCGAGATGTAGCTTACTTTGTCCGCGATGCTGAATTGGTTGATCGCTGCGATCGTGTCGCCGCCGCCAGCAATCGAAAACGCGGGCGACGTAGCAACAGCCGCAGCAATGGCCTTGGTGCCGCCCGCAAATTGCGGAAATTCGAACACGCCGACGGGGCCGTTCCACACGATCGTGCCCGCGCTCGCGAGCACTTGTGCAAGAACGCCAGCGCTCACAGGGCCAATGTCAAGAATCATGTCGTCGTCGGCAACATCCGTCATCGATTTGTTGGTTGCCGTTGCGGTCGCCGCAAATTCTTTTGCGCACACCACATCGCTCGGCAGCGGCACGCTCGCACCACGCGCTTTCATTTTGTCGATGATCTTTTTCGCATCAGTCACGAGATCCGGCTCGGCAAGGGATTTGCCGATCTTCTTTCCTTCCGCGAGCAGAAAAGTATTTGCGATGCCGCCGCCGACAATCAACTGATCGACTTTGTCTGCAAGCGAATCGAGAATCGTGAGCTTGGTTGAGACTTTCGATCCAGCGACGATGGCTACGAGCGGGCGCTTGGGCGACTTGAGTGCCGCGCCCAATGCTTCAAGCTCGCTCGCCATCAATGGCCCCGCGCACGCGATTGGCGCGAAGCGCGCGATGCCTTCGGTGGTTGCTTCAGCGCGATGCGCGGTGCCGAACGCCTCATTCGCATAGACATCGCAGAGCGCTGCCATTTTCTTCGCGAGCGCCTCGTCGTTTTTTTTCTCGCCTTTGTTGCAGCGGCAATTCTCCAGCAACACGACTTCACCGGGTTTCACCTCGAATCCACCGTCCACCCAATTTGCAATCAAGCGTACGGGTTGCCCTAGCAATTCGGTAAGTCGTTTCGCAATCGGCGCGAGAGAGTCTTCAGGCTTTACTTCGCCCTCGGTCGGGCGGCCCAAATGAGATGTCACCATGACCGCTGCACCAGATTTCAACGCGTGCACGATGCCGGGAACAGATGCGCGAATACGCGTATCGTCCGTGATATTGCCCACATCATCTTGCGGCACGTTCAAATCTGCGCGAATGAAGACGCGTTTGTTGTTGAGGTCGAGATCGGTGAGACGAAGAAATTTCATATGCAAAATGAAAAACGCACCGAAGTGCGCTTTGAGATAAGTTACTTGAGTTTGCCGATGAATTTCCAGGCAACCGGCAAGGTCACGACGCCAAGCAAGGTTTTCGCAATCGTCGCCGCCCAGAATGGCGCGACGCCAGCGGTAAACGCTTTTTCGAT
>JBOFBL010000168.1:0-3788 GCA_051645545.1 Casimicrobium sp.
GGCATGCAGCCCGGCGACCGACTTACGATTACGCCCTCTTCTTCGCGCATCGACGCAAAAACGCGCACGGCGGTGCTCGATGTGAAACGTCGCTATGACGCCGTGGAGTTGCGCGCGCGAAACTGCACCATGAAGCGACGCGCCGAATGCGAAGCGCTGTGGTCGCAAATGAAGGCGCTGGATCGCGAACGCGAGACACTCACCGGTGCCTTCGACATCGATGCGCTGATCGCGGATGTTCGTGCACAAGCCGATCTCGCGTTCGATGTTGTGGTGATTTCGGGTCATCACAGCGGCAGTTATTTTCGCGGCGAAATCGGCGCGCTTGATGCGAACGATTTGCTTCGGATCGCATTTGAATTGCCGCAACAATTTGCCGCTGTGCGATCGGTCATTCTGCTCGGGTGCGAAACCGGTGTGCCTTCGCTTGTGGGCGACTTATTCGTAAAAGTATTTCCGGCGGCGAAGCTCATCATCGGCGCGGAAGACAATGCCCCGCTTCGCGATGAGCTTCGCAATCAGCGTTTCGTTCGTGCGTTGATCGCGAAAGAGGCAACGCTCGTGGCGAGCACGGCGAGAGCCGACATTGAATCCGCACATCGAAGCTGGATGAATGAGCGCTGGCCCGTGGCAATCCTTTGGCAGCGCGAACACTATCTTTCAAAGGAGTGGAGCGGTCGGCTCGCCGAAATGCCGGATCGCATCGTAAAAACGTACAAAATTTCTGCGGAAACACTTGCTGCGAATGCCGCAAATGCGCCGCGCATCGTGCCCGCGCCCACGCACGTGCGCGATGCGGTTGCGACGCCAGCACGGGCGAAACAATCGACAAGCAGCGAGCCGTTGTTATCGCCTTCGGAAGCCGCGCGCGTGCTGCGCGATTGAATTCGCAGCCGACAACGCGTCCTTGCTTTTTACTTCAGCAACCCCTCGGCTTTAAGCGCCTCTTGCACCTTCGGGCGCGCCGCAACGCGCGCGAGAAGCGCGGTGAGATTTTTGTGTGCACTCAAGTCGAGATTGACAAACTTGGACCAATTCGACACGGTGAAGAGATAGGCGTCGGCTGCGGTGAACGTATCGCCCATTGCGTAGTCGCGTCCAGCGAGTTTGCTATCCGCATGCGCGAACTTTTTTTGCAAGTGCTCAATAGCGATCGGTTTGTAAGCGTCAGGCGTGGTCGGCTTGAACAACGGTGAGAAGCCTTTGTGCAATTCGCTCGTGATGAAGTTCAGCCACTCTTGCAACCGGGCGCGCTCGAGCGTGCCGTTGGCTGGCGCGAGTTTCGATGCGGGCGCGAGATCGGCAATGTATTGCACGATCGCGGGACCTTCGGTGAGCCGCTCGCCGTTGTCGAGTTCGAGCACGGGCACCGAACCTTGCGGGTTGATCGTATAAAAATCGGTGCCGTCATCGAGTTGATGCGTCTTCGTGCTTGCGCGCACGAGCTCGAACGGTAGCCCCGCTTCGCGCAAACAGATGTGGGGTGAAAGCGAGCATGCGCCATTGCTGTAATAGAGTTTCATCAATGTCTCCTTGTGTCAAATTGCGATGATACGCGTCAGCCTCAGTCGAACGAATTGGGACGTTCATTACGCGATCACGCCGTGTTAAAAACCTCGCTCATGGAACAAGAAGCGTTTTTTGTCGAGCGTGTGTGTCCGCAGGCCGGTGCGATCAAGCTACATGTGGTCGCACGTGGCGAGCGCGATGCACCTCCGCTTCTTTTCGTGCACGGTTTTCCTGAGTTTTGGTATGCGTGGAATGCGCAGCTCGAACATTTTTCGCGCGACTATCGCTGCTACGCTGTCGATTTGCGTGGTTTCAATCTTTCGTCGCAACCGACCGACGTCGCCGCTTACAAGGCGAATTTACTGCTCGACGATTTGCGCGCAGTGATCGCGCACATCGGTGGTCGCGTGCATGCAGTAATTGCGCACGATTGGGGTGGCGCGCTATCCTGGTCGCTTGCCGCGCAGTCGCCGGAGCTCATGGACAAATTCGTTGCGATCAACGCGCCGCATACCGTTTGTTTTGCCAACGCGCTTGCACACGATGACGCGCAAATAGCCGCGACGCAGTACATGAATTGGTTGCGCAATGCGGGCTCCGAAGGCGCACTCGCGGCGGATAACTTCAAACGATTGATTTCGTTTGCGGGACTGCGCACGAAAGAACAATGTGAACGCTACATCGAATGCTGGTCGCGCGGACTCACCGGCGGCGTGAACTATTACCGCGCCTCGCCGCTGCATCCCGACACGTCGGACGCCCCCGGAAATGCGGCGAAATTCGCGGCGGCACTCCCAAAGGACATGTTTCGCGTCAAGGTTCCAACGCAAGTGATTTGGGGCACGGGCGACATCGCATTGTTACCCGTGCTACTCGATGATCTCGATACCTACGTCGCAGATTTGCGCATCGATCGCATCGAAGGCGCGAGTCATTGGTTGCTCAGAGAAAATAGCGACGAGGTCAATCGTTGTTTAACTTCATTTCTGAATGCATCGAAATGAGTATTGAAATGCATGTTGAAGACGAATCGAACGCTTACTATCATCGCCCAATTTAATTGGGCGTAAACATAGATAATTTACCTTATCAATAAATACATTAATTCACTTTATCGCCCAATTTAATAGGCGATTAAGCGGAAGTGTTGGGATCACATCATGAGCATGGTTGAACTGCATTTAGAGAACCTGGCTACACGCGTCGGCGAGGACATCGCAACCTCCGATTGGCTTGTCATCACACAGTCGCGCATCAATCAATTTGCAGAGGCCACCGGCGATCATCAATGGATTCATGTCGATGCCGAACGCGCAGCGCGCGAGTCGCCGTTTAAATCGACCATCGCTCACGGCTTTCTCACGCTCTCGCTCGTGCCTTATTTCAAAGAACAATGCATCGTGTATCGCGGCGTGAAAATGGGTGTGAACTACGGCACCAACCGCGTGCGATTTATGTCGCCCGTCAAAGTGGATTCACGCCTGCGCGCAAAATTCAAATTGCTCGAATGTGAAGCGATTACCGGCGGCGTACAAACGGTGTTCGAAATCACGATTGAAATCGAAGGGCACGCGAAGCCCGCCTGCGTGGCAGAGCTTGTGACGCGAGCGTACACGTAGGATGGGTGGAGCGAAGCGATACCCATCATCGTCGTTCGAATCCACGTCGATAGATACCACCGAGTCGACGGGTATCGCTTCGCTCCACCCATCCTACCGTTGCACGACGGTCTTCTCAATCAACTCACCTTTCTCCAGATGCGTCACATGCTTCGCCGATTTCACAGCGCCGGGATCGTGCGTCACCATGATGATCGTTTTGCCCATTTCTTCGTTGAGTTGACGAAGTAAACCGAGCACATCCTCCGCACTTTTCTTATCGAGATCGCCCGTGGGCTCATCCGCGACGATCAGCGTGGGATCGGTGATGATGGCGCGAGCAATCGCCACGCGCTGTTGTTGACCACCGGAAAGTTCGTTGGGAAGATGGGTCATACGATCGGCGAGTCCGACCAATGAGAGCGCGAGCTTCACGCGTTCCTTGCGTTCACTGCGCGAGAGATCGGTGAGCATTAACGGCAGTTCCACATTCTCGAATGCGGTTAGCACCGGCATCAAATTGTAGAACTGAAAAATGAAGCCAACGTTCTGAGCGCGCCAATCGGCGAGTTCCGCCTCGGAGAGTTCGGCAATGTCAAGACCTGCGACGCGTAGCGTGCCGCTCGTAGGTTTATCGATACCCGCGATCAAATTCAAGAGCGTCGATTTACCCGAACCCGA
>JBOFBL010000169.1:0-6333 GCA_051645545.1 Casimicrobium sp.
TCGAACGCGCGGGCGTGAACGATCTTGTGACCGCGCTGCAAAGCGTGGCGGGTATCGAAGTCGTCTCACAAGGTGCGGGCGCAACGCCTTCGGTCTTCGTGCGTGGCGGCAATAGCAATCAATTGCTCGTGCTCGTCGACGGGCAACGCATGGGCTCGTCGTTTAGCGGGCTCTCGGCCTTGCAACATATTCCGGTCTCGCAGATCGATCGCATCGAGATCGTGCGCGGACCCGCCGCGAGTTTGTACGGCGCGGACGCGGTGAGCGGCGTCATTCAAATCTTCACGAAACGTGACAAAGGGCTTTCCGCAAATGCAATGTTCGGCGAGCAGCGTTCGAGCGACGTGTCCGCGCGCGCGGGTTTCGTGAACGGCGGCAATGCGTTTTCGATCGCAGCGAATCATCGCGAATCGCGCGGTTACAACGCCATCGTCGATCCCAAAAACTTCAGCTACAACCCTGATCGCGATGGTTATCGTTTCACGAGTGGACAAGCAAGCGGCGCGTTCGCGATCACTTCTGCGCTCTCGCTCGACGCCAACGCACTCGTCGCGCGCGGCAATGTGCAATACGACGGTAGCGCGACGTTTGATGATCGCATCAAATCCGATATTCGCAATCTCGGCGCAAAGCTCAACTACAAAGCGAGCGACACGTGGACTTCGATGCTTTCCGTCGGTCAAGGTATCGATAAGTCCGAGTTCCTTTCGGATTTTCCAGGCGTCTACAAAACGACGCAAGATCAGGCAAGTTGGCAAAACAACTGGCGCATGAGTCGCGATACGTCGCTTTGGAGCGCCGTCGAGTGGCGTCGCGAAAAAATTTCTGCGCTCGACGAATTCGAGATCGACTCGCGGCGCACGACGAGCGTTGCGTTCGGTGGTGAGACGAAATGGAACGCGTTGAAAGCCTCTGCGTCGTTGCGCGTCGACGATTCTTCGCAATACGACACGCGGACGACGGGCAACGTGGGCCTCGCGTACACGCTCAGTCGTGAGTGGCGCATGCTCGCGAACGCAGGCACGAGCTTCAAAGCGCCGACGTTCAACGATTTGTTTTTCCCCGGGTTTTCGAATCCGAATCTGGCGCCCGAAAAAGGCAAAAACATCGAACTCGCACTCGCATGGTCGCGCGGTGCGTCGAATGCAAAAGTGCTCGTCTACGAAAACCGCGTGCGCGATTTGATTCAGTTTGTTTGCGATGCAAATTTCAATTGCGCGCCGCAGAATGTTGCGAAAGCAGTGCTGCGCGGCGCAACCCTATCGGCGGCATCGCGCATCGCATCGTGGAATGTCGAAGGCAGTCTCGATCTCGCCGATCCGAAAGACGCGAACACCGACAAGCGTTTGCCGCGTCGCGCGAAGGTTCACGGCGCGCTCAAACTCTCGGGCGACGTGTTCGGCGTGACGACCGGCGTTGAAGTGATTGCTTCAGGCGATCGATTCGACAATGCGAGCAACACGCGACGCCTTGCGGGTTATGGTGTTGTGAATGTTTTCGCGCGCTACGAAGTGATGCGCAATGTTGCAATCGGGCTGCGCATCGACAATGCGCTCGATCGCGATTACCAGCAAGCCTACGGTTATTCGACCGGTGGGCGACGTGGATGGATTACGTTAAACCTATCCCAGCACTAAGCCTTTACGCCCAATTTAATTGGGCGATCGATTAAAAAAATGATATTTTCGATAAATAATATAATTATCTTTATCGCCCAATTTAATTGGGCGATTTTTAGAATAGTTAATTCAATATTTTTCGCGTCGTTTTGCGCTGCGCCCCTCGTGTACGCGAGCGAGGTTTCGACCGCTTCGAAGCCTTCCTCCGCGCCACTGCGCATCGTAAGTCTTGCGCCGCACGCGACTGAGCTTCTGTTTTCGGCAGGGCTCGGCGCGCACGTCGTCGGCGTGAGCGAATCGTGTGATTTTCCCGAGCGCGTGAAGACCTTGCCGAAAGTATCGAACTATCGCGGAACGAATGTGGAAGCAGTGCTCGCGCTCAAACCCGATCTCGTCGTCGCATGGCCAAGCGGCAACAAAGCCGACGACATCGCAGCGATCGAACGACTCGGCATTCGCGTGCATCGCAGCGAGCTCGATTCGCTCGCGAGTATTGCGAACACCGTGCGCGAATTTTCGAAATGGTCGAGCGACAAGACGGCAGCATCGGTAGCGCTCGCACGTGCGGAAAAAACCGATGACGAAATCAAATCGATCCGCGAAAAATATGCGACGAAATCAACGATACGCGTTTTTTATCAACTCGGCGACGGGCGACTGTTCACGCTCTCGAATAAACATCTGATCGGCGAAGCGCTCGCCGCGTGCGGCGCGAAAAACATCTTCGGCGATCTCGCAATTCCCGCGCCGGAAGTTTCGCGCGAATCGGTGATCGCGGCAAAGCCCGACGCCATCGTGCTCGCGAGTGAGGGCGCGCGTGAGGCCGTTGCTGCGCAATGGAAAAACTCACCGCTCGCAGCGACGCCGCTCGTCGTGGTGAACGGCTCGCGATTGCATCGCCCGACCTTGCGCACAATCGATGCGCTGCGCGAGATGTGTGAGGCGATTGATCGGGTGCGGAAATAGCGAGTGTTCCCCTCTCCCTTGAGGGGAGAGGGTGTCGCGCAGCGACGGGAGAGGGTGACGTTTGCATTCGCGCATGAATTGACCGATGCGCCCCCTCTCCCGCCCTTCGGGCACCCTCCCCCACAAGGGGGGAGGGGACGAATGCGCGAAAATCCACCCCATGAGCAAAGCCCTTACCAAAGAATCCGACGACGATCTCGAAGACGACGAGATTCAAATTCCGCCGCTGCCTGCCGGTACGAAAAACTACATGACGCCCGGCGGTCATGCGAAGATGAAGGCCGAGCTCGAACATCTCACCAAGGTCGAGCGCCCGGAGGTCACGCGCGTTGTCTCATGGGCCGCAAGCAATGGTGACCGCAGCGAGAATGGCGACTATCTTTACGGCAAACGACGCCTGCGCGAAATCGATCGCCGCACGCGCTATCTCATCAAACGGCTGGACGAGGCAGAAGTGATCGATCCCGCCACGCGCGACACCGATCAGATCTTTTTCGGCGCCACGGTTACCGTCGAAAACCAGAAAGGCGAATCGCGCACGATTTCCATTGTTGGGCTCGACGAGACCGATCCGAATCGCGGTTACGTCAGCTGGATCAGCCCGATTGCGCGCGTGCTCACCAAGCATCGCGAGGGCGACAGTGTGAGTTTGCCCGCGCCTGGCGGCATTGAGCAACTGGAAATTGTTTCGGTGGAATACAAGGCGTTGGAGACGGGTAAGTTGTAGGTGCGTTGGCGTGCCTTGTCGCTTCGCAACGCGCGCCCAAAACGATACCAACCAACGGTGAATGAAACGGTGCGCTTCACGCGTATCGAACAAAGTGCAACGACGTCCGCGAACTCGTCATACAGGTTGCACCCCACAAATGAAAAACGCTTTCGAATTCACTACGACACTTGATATAGTTACGCCGTGAACGAAACCCTCGAAAAACTGGAAACTTCGCTCGATCAAGCCATTGATCGTATCGAGCAGCTTTCTATTGAGAACGGCCTGCTGCGTAAAGCGCTCGCAGACGCCGAGTCGCGTATGACGACCGCGAGTGTGCGCTTGCGTGCGATCGCGGAGCGTATTCCTGAGGCGCAGAAGGCGCTTCCGTTGCAATGACGAACGAAACGCTGACTGCGACGATCAAGGGTCGCTCATTTCGACTCAGCGCGCCGGAATCACAGCGCGCAGCGCTTGCCGATGCGATTGCAATGGTCGAGGCGAAATGCGCAAACGTCGCACAGAAATCCCCGCAATCGGAAATCGAGCGTGTGCTGCTGCTCGCGGCGCTTGAGCTTGCGGCCGCAGCTAAAGATTCCGAGGCCGTTGATCCGCGTATCGAAGCTCGCTTGCTTGCGCTCCAATCAAAGCTTGATCTTGCGCTCGCGCCTACGGGCGTCGCGGGAAAAGCGTAGTTTTCTCGCGATCGTCGTACAATCGGATTGCTCCTGCGGCGTTCGTGGCGGTTGAAAATTTCTTTGAACCAATGCGCTTGTCGCAAGGATGCTTCGCTATCCGGTTCGTGTGAGCGACTCCTGCTTTTCGGAGCTTGCCAGTTGTACCTAGTAGATCGGGTGGAAGCAACCAATCTTGAACCTCGGTTCAAGATGACAGCCGTCGCGGCGTATGCGGGAGTCTGAATTTTGAAGCGGAGAGCACAGCTCTCCGTTTTTGTTTCACGAGGGGCAAAATGGCTTACTGGCTCATGAAATCCGAACCCGACGAGTATTCGATCGACGATTTGAAGCGCGATAAAAAAAGCGCGTGGTTCGGCGTGCGCAATTACCAAGCGCGCAATTTCATGCGCGACGAGATGAAAGTCGGCGATCTCGTGCTTTTCTATCATTCGAGTTGCCCGGAACCTGGGATCGCGGGTGTTGCGAAGATCGCATCGAAACCGATGCCCGATAAAACGCAATTCGAACCCGGCAAGTATTTCGATCCGAAAGCAACGCATGAGAAACCGATTTGGATGTGCGTTGAAGTGGCGTTCGTGAAGAAATGCGAATTGATTCCGCTGGCCGCGTTGCGCGAGGCGAAGCCGCTTGAAACCATGCGCATATTGCAGCGAGGCAATCGCTTGTCGATCACACCTGTTGCTGAGTCGGAATGGAAATTCATCGATTCAAAGTTAATGAAATGAATCGATGGACTATTTAAATCTCTGGCTCTTAGCCTATCTCGCCCTCGGCGTTTTTGTCGGTTTCCTCGCGGGACTGCTTGGCATTGGCGGCGGCATGGTGATGGTGCCGTTTCTCGTCGTGTTGTTTCAGGCGCAAGGCTTTCCGTTCGAGACAAAGATGCAAGTGATTCTCGCCACGTCCATGGCAACCATCATTTTCACCGCGTTTTCCTCGGTGCGCGCGCATCATGCAAAGGGCGCGGTGAATTGGAATGTCGTGTGGAACATGTCGCCAGGCATATTGCTCGGCGCACTCATCGGCACGCGCGTCGTGTCGATGCTTTCGACACAGTTCCTCGCGATTTTCTTCACCTGCTTTTTGTTCTATACCGGCACGCAGATGCTGTTGAATTTCAAACCGAAAGCAACACGAACGCTGCCCGGTCGCTTCGGCTTGCTCGTCGCGGGCGTGATCGTCGGCGTGCTCTCGGCGCTCGTGGGCGCGGGCGGCGGCTTCTTCTCGATTCCATTTCTCACGTGGAGTAACGTGCCGGTTCACGGCGCCGTGGGTACTTCTGCTGCGCTCGGATTTCCGATTGCGGTGTTCACCACAATCGGCAACATATTCAACGGCTGGAACATGCCGAACGTGCCGCAGCCTTCGCTTGGTTACGTGTACTTGCCTGCGCTCGTCGGCATCTCGATTGCGAGCGTGATCACGGCGCCCTTCGGCGCGCGGCTTGCGCATCGACTGCCGGTTGCGACGCTGAAACGCATCCTCGCGGTGATGCTTTATTTGCTTGCGCTACGCATGTTGTACAGCGTTGTGATGGGTTAAAAAGGCAGTCCCAGCACTCGTTGTTATCGTCCAATTTAGTTGGGCGATCGTTTGAATTTCGTTATTTCTCGAAAATATCAAAAAAACCGTTAACCGCCCAATTGAATTGGGCGTAACGAGCCGTTGCTCGGATAAAATCTATAACGACGAAAAATGCTGCGCGACGAGTGCGCGATCGATCGCTGTCCACTCGCGGGGCGACCATTGCGGCGCTTTGTCTTTGTCGATCAACAAAGCGCGCACGCCTTCGCTGAAATCGTGATGACGCTGAAATTGTTTTGCGAGCACTAAGTCCATCGCAAGAACTTCGTCGATGGCCATGCCCTTCGTACGATGCAAATACTCGAACGTCACGTGCGCCGCTGTCGGCGAGCCTTGCGCGAGATTCTTTGCGGCGCTTGCGAAATACGGATTACGCGCGGCGAGCGCATTCAATGCATCGCGATAGGCAATCGCGCTGTCGCATTGCACGAGCGCCCGAGTATCGTCGCCATACTCGGCGAGCTCGCTCGGTGGATCGCCGTCGATGCGTTCGAGTTCACTCAAATGATCGGTGATGTGCGAGTGATTTGCGATCGGATCGTCGGACCAATCCAGGCGCTTAAGCGCGTCGATCACCGCGTCTTTTTTTACGGCTTCGACGACGATGTCGGCGAGCCCCGCATACATCGCATCGCCCTCGGTCACAACAAGCCCCGTGAGCGCCATGAGCGCTCCGATACCATCGGGCATCAAATTCAAAAAGTAACCGCCGCCGACATCGGGGAAGAGCCCGATGTGAATTTCCGGCATCGCGATC
>JBOFBL010000170.1:0-3637 GCA_051645545.1 Casimicrobium sp.
GCATGCCGAAAGATGTGTTCGGCCCAGGCTACAAATTTCTGCCACACGACGCATTGCTAACCTTTGAAGAAATCACTCGCTTCGCACGAATTTCTGCGGAACTCGGTGTTGAAAAACTTCGTTTGACCGGCGGCGAGCCGACGCTGCGTCGCGATCTACCGAAGTTAATAGAGATGCTTGCGCAATTGCGCACGCCCTCGGGCAAGCCGCTCGACCTCACGCTCACAACGAACGGCTCCACGCTCGTCAAACAAGCGCGCGCACTCAAAGACGCAGGCTTGAATCGCATCACCGTCTCGCTCGACTCACTCGACGACGCAACGTTCAAAGCGATGAACGATGTTGACTTTCCCGTCGCCGACGTGTTGAAAGGCATCGACGCCGCCCACGCGGCAGGACTCGCCCCAATCAAAGTGAACATGGTCGTCAAACGTGGCGTAAACGATGATGGCATTTCTGCGATGGCGAAACACTTCAAAAACAGCGGCGTCATCGTGCGCTTCATCGAATTCATGGACGTGGGTTCGACGAATGGTTGGCGCATGGACGACGTGATCCCGAGTGCCGAGGTCGTGCGACGCATCAGCGAATGGTCCCCACTTGAAGCGATCGACGCGCACTACGAAGGCGAAGTCGCGGAGCGTTGGCGCTACAAAGACGGCGGCGGCGAAATCGGCGTCATCTCCTCGGTCACGCAAGCGTTTTGCAGCACCTGCACGCGCGCACGACTCTCGACCGACGGCAAAATTTTCACCTGCCTCTTCGCCACCGATGGCACCGATTTCCGCAACATGATGCGCAGCGGCGCAAGTGACGATGACATCGCCGCGCTTCTTGCGGGTCTCTGGCAAACACGCAGCGATCGCTACAGCGAAATCAGAACTGCCGCGACGTCCGCCGATCGGAAGTTGCGCAAGGTTGAGATGAGTTACATCGGCGGCTAAGCCCAACGGGTGACGAATTTCGTCATTCACTTCGACGTTTTTTGCATCCAACTCATGACGTCGTCATTTAAACAGTTTCGAAACGCTATCAATAGCGCTTTCGCGTCGCAAACCCTGTGTGTTGTAGCGGTGGCGCACTATATGCTGTTGGCCTTGCAACATCTATTGCACGAGGCTTTCTAACATGTACGCTCGCTCCTCAAGTCTTTGTTTGTCGTTGCCATGCATAGCGCTCGCATGGCTTGGAATTACGTCTGCGTCCAACGCTCAAACCAACGGCGTCTTTCCAGATAAAGTGTTGCTCCATCATGTGGGGCCGTTTTCGAACTCGGTGCTCGCGACAAGCAATAAAGAAGTACTTGATGCTGCAGATCTTTATCTAAAAACGGTAAACGATGCAGGCGGTGTGAATGGTCGTAAAGTCGTCTTCGAGCGCGTCGATGACAACCAGGATCCGAAGAAAAGCGAAGTGCTCGCTAAAGAAATCGCGGAGAAAAAATCGACGCTCGGTTTTGTATTGCCGCGCACTTCGGTGGCAGTCGAGATGATGCTTAAACTCTCGGATCAGTACAACGTCCCGCTCATCGGGCCGCAGCCCGGTCCGACGGTTATCACAAACCCCTTCAAACGCCAATCGTTTGCCGTACGGGCAAGCTACAACGCAGAAATCTTGCGCGCCATCGAATTGCAACACGCTTACGGGCATCGCAAGTTCGCCTTCGTTGTCGCCGACGAAGCGTTCGGCAACGATGTTGAAAAAGGTTTGCCGGATACCCTTGGCAAGTTCAGTCTGAAACCTGTTGCATTCGAGCGCGTCGACAACCGTAAGCCCGACGTTACTAAAGCGCTCGCCACCATTCTTCCGCTCAAACCCGATGTCATCATCTACGCGCTTAACTCAGCCGGTTCTGCCGACTTCATAAAGAAATACAAAGCGGCCGGCGGCGTTGCACAACACGTCGCGCTGACCAACAACTCGAACAGCGGTTTCGTGAAAGCGCTCGGCGCAGACGGTCCGGGTGTCATCGTGATGCAAGTGTTGCCTTCGCCGTACTCACCGAAATACAAAATTTCGAGCGACTACCGCAAGGCGGCCGAAGCGGCGAAGCAGCCTATCTCGTATCAATCGTTTCAAGGGTATGTCACCGCCCGCGTCGTAGTCGAAGCGCTTAGGCGCACCGGCAAGAATCCGACGCCTGAATCGTTCACCAAAGCGATGGAATCAATCACCAGTAAAGACTTCGACGGATTTATCGTGAACTTTGGACCGAAAGAGCGTATGGGATCGAAGTTCGTCGAGGCAACGATGATTTCGAAGGACGGTCGCTTCGTCTACTGATGCATCGCGGGTATTGCAATGACGGTCGCTCGCGCGAGCGTACCCTACAATTTGCGCATGAAAAAAACCATCGCCGTGCAACTCTCCGACGAAGGCGTTCGTCAGTTGCAACCGTTTCTGGCTTACGCAAAGAAGAATACCGTCGGGCAATATTTTCGTTGCGAAGAAATCGATGTCACCGGACCGTTTTTCACGATGACGATCAATACGGGCGTTGACGGCGAACATGGTGGCGAAATTTCGCTCAACGTGCCACACGCGTTTGTGCGTTGGTACGTCGAAACCGAACATGAATCCGCGATTGGCTTCCTGAGAAAGTAGTCGCCCGCAATACGGCAGCTCGCCCAATTTAATTGAGCGAGTCGCTTAATTTACTACTTTCTCAACTAATAATAATATCGCGACGATCGCCCAATTAGATTGGGCGACTAACTGATTAGTTCATTTCGTGCCGCAGGGCAATTAGCGAA
Organism: Casimicrobium sp.; assembly: GCA_051645545.1. Classification (GTDB taxonomy): domain Bacteria; phylum Pseudomonadota; class Gammaproteobacteria; order Burkholderiales; family Casimicrobiaceae; genus Casimicrobium. Next base: position 2,754 of record JBOFBL010000170.1, read on the forward strand.
GCGTCCCCATGCGCTCGCCAAAGCGCACGCCGCGTGCAGGCGACCAGGTTTCGTTGAATGCGATCGTGTCTTTCGGCCACAGCATCACAACGGTTGAGCCGAGTAAGAAGCGCCCCATTTCGTCGCCTTTTTTGAGTACGACTTCGCCGGGTTTGTAAGTCCATTCGCGAACATCGCTCGAACGCGGTGGATTCACGACGCCATGCCACACGGTCGCCATCGATCCCACAATCGTCGCACCGACAAGCACGTTCACAAACGGGCCATGCGGTGTATCAAATACGCAGATAACGCGTTCGTTGCGGGCAAAAAGCCCCGGCACGGCTTGCGCCGTCGCTGGATTGACTGAGAACAAATCGCCGGGCACGTAGATCATTCGACGCAGCTCGCCATCGCAAGGCATATGAATGCGGTGGTAGTCCTTTGGGCTCAAATAAATTGTTGCGAAATGGCCGTTCGCGAATTGCTTCGCGAGCGATGCGTCGCCGCCGACCAAGGCTTGCGTCGAATAGCTGTGGCCCTTGGCTTGAAAAATTTGATCGCCCGCATCGCCCGTAATAGCGCCAAATTGCGAAATAGCGCCATCGACGGGGCACAAAAAATCCGCCTCGGCAAACGGCCGAACGCCCGCTTTCAATGCCCGCGTAAAGAAATCGTTAAACGTCGCGTACGCAGCCGGATCCGCGTTCGCAGCCTCACTCATCACAACGCCGTATTTCGCAATGAAGCGACGAATCGCAAATTGCGTGAGCGCGCCCGAGCGCGAGCGCGCGAATGCGCCCGCGAGTTGCGTGAGAAATTTTTTGGGAATGAAGTACTGCAGCAACACGATCTATCGGAGCTTCAAATATCTTGACAGCGATTTTCGCATGGACCCGATGAAG
>JBOFBL010000171.1:0-3045 GCA_051645545.1 Casimicrobium sp.
CGCCTGTAACGCGGCGTTCACCATTTCCGCATACAACGCAGTCTACAATCCGCCGCAAATCTTTTCCGAGGTGTTTCCGTGAAAACTTTCGCTGCGACCGTTCGTCGCCTTACTCTTGTTGCAAGCATGCTCGCTGCGATCGCCACGAGCACCGTTTTCGCGCAGAGCTACCCCGATAAGCCCATTAAACTGATCGTTCCGTTTGCCGCAGGCGCGGGCACCGATGCTGTCGCGCGCTTCGTTGCGCAACGAATGGAGTCCGAACTCAAACAGCCCGTCGTTGTTGAGAACAAAGTTGGGGCGAGCGGCGCGATCGGCACGCAAGAGGTCGCGCGTGCGCAAGCCGATGGTTACACCTTGCTCTTCGTTGCCTCACCGTTCACGACCGTTGCCGCAGCAACGCCGCAAGTCGCGAAATACGACCCCGTCAAAGACTTCACGCCTGTCGCGCTGATCGCCACCGGCCCGCTTGTGTGGATCACCAATTCGCAAGCGCCGTTCGCGTCGATGAAGGACATGATTGCGAACGCCAAAGCCAACCCCGGCAAACTCTCCTACGGCAGCGCGGGCGCGGGCGGCGTGAATCACCTCGCACTCGAACTCTTCAAAAACCGCACGCAAACCGACATCCTGCACGTGCCGTACAAAGGCATTGCGCCCGCGACGACCGATTTGCTCGGCGGTTCGATTCAATTGCTCACGGGCACCATTCCCGCAGTGCTCCCGCATGTGAAAGGCGGCAAAGCCCGCGCGCTCGCGATCACGGGTGACAAACGTTCGTCGTTGATGCCCGACCTGCCAACGGTGAGTGAAGCCGGCGCGAGCGGCACCGAGGTTTACAACTATTGGGGCATCGTCGCCCCCGCGAACACGCCAGCCCCGATCGTCGCGCGCTTGAACAGCGTCGTGCAAAAACTGCTCGCGCAAAAAGAAGTGCAGGATCGTTTGACCAACGACGGCGTTGACCTGACGCCCGGCGGCCCCGAGCGCCTCGCGCAGTTCATTTCGAATGACTTCAACGGTTGGAAAAAGCTTGTGCAACAGGCCGAGTTGAAGATCGAATAGGGAAACGAACTTTATATCGACTCGCCCAATTTACGCGGGCGATGATCGATAAAAATGTATTTATTGATATAAAGTGTTTTCGGCTTTTCCGCCTATGTTAATTGGGCGATAAAGATCGCAGCTCGTAGGGTGGGCAGCCTCTGCCCACCAAAGCGCTTCGATTTTGCTAACGATTGGTGGGTGTAGGGTTGCCCAGCCCGCGAACTATGTTTTCTTTTGTCGTTCGCTGCGTTCTCGAATGGACGAAGCAAACACGTGCCAGCGAGTTATGCGCTGCGCACGTCGAGTGCTCGAATCCTGCGTCTCGTCGCAAACAAATCGCTTTTCAGAGTCATCTACGTAATGCTTCGCGAGTCAAGTCGGCTCCAACGGAACAGATCGATGCAAGCATTGAAGATCGTCTCCTCAAATCGCCTCGCGTTTCGCGGGAGGATTTTGGCGACGCTTGTCGCGTCAGTGGCCGCTTGTGCTTTGGTCGAAGCTGACGCCGTGGCGAAGCCACAGCGCGCCACGCTCGAGCGGGCGCTCGCGCAAAAAAATCTGGCGGCGATCAAAAACGTAGTTGCTGCGATCAACGAAGATCTCGGCGATCTGCGTGGCGTGCCCGAGGTCGCTGATCGATACGTGCGCATTCCAAGCCACGCAGCGCCGCTCACGAGGGCGGAGGTGATGGGCAGCATCGCGAAAGCCGCTGCGCAAATCGAGCAAGGTCGCTGGTGGCGCGTCGGGCTCGACCCCACTCAATTGTCGCGTCCGCTGCGACAACCCGCATCGGCGATCATTGGCCTGCTCGCGTTTTCGCGCGCGAGCGACGCGCCTGGTGACCCATACGTCATAGCTGCACGCGAGGCGGGCGACTTTTTGGTGTGGGCGCAAAACGAGGCCGGCACGGGCGTGTATCCGTTTCCCGCGTCTCGCGGTAAATCAACAAGCGCTGCGTTTCGCTCGGCAGAGCGACAACTTGCACGTGCTGAAAAGAAAGGGCTCGATAACATCGTCAGAAACGGTTGGGCCATCGAAGATACGGGCGACGGCGGTCTTCAGTTCGACAACGGCGAGTGCGGGCTCGCAATGTTTGCGCTGTATCAGGCAACGCGAGACAAGAAATACTTGGACAGCGCGATGCGCGCCGCATCATGGGCCGCGAGTCGATCGTTGGTCGTGAATTGGAATTACAACGCGTTTAGCGTTCGCTTGTTGGCGCGTGCCTATCTCGTAACCGGCCAGCAATCGTTTCTCGATAGCGCAACACAAAAGGCATTGCTCGGCGTAATCCCCGGTCAGCTTACATCGGGTAATAACAATGGCCGCTGGGCAGATCCACACAACGCACGACCGGTCTATCACTACATCATGATGGATAGCCTCGCCGAGTTGATCGCCGCGATGCGTAAAGCGAAGGTCGACAACACCGCAGCGGCCGACGACGTAGTAAGTGCGTTACGTCTTGGGCTCATCGCGCGCAATCGCGATTTTCTCTCGACGGGCAAAGGGGCGACGACCAAGGAAGCAGCGATGCTTGCATTGTTGAACGTGAACACTACCTTTGCTAACGACGCCGATTTTTTGCGCATAACGCAATCGCGCGCGGCGCTCGACGGTTTGACGAAACTTGTATCGAGCCAGGCGCGTCGCGGGCGCATGCCGCTCGCCCCCGGCGCGTGGGGGCTATTCGTCGAGCATGTTTTGAAGCGGTAGCTCGTCGTACGGGTGTCCTATGCTCGCCTACCGTTTCGATCTTGCCAACGGTGGGTGGGCAGAGGGCTGCCGACCCTACGAAGCACACGCTACTTCATCGAGCTAAGCCCAAACATATTGCCCTCGGTGTCCATGCAAAGCGTCACCCAACCAAATTCTCCAATCGAGAACTTCGGCCTCACCACTTTACCGTTCGCGGCAGCGACGCGCGACTCTTCCACCGCACAATCTTCAACGCTGAAGTAAACCATCGTCCCGCCCACGCCAGGCCGCGAATGAGTC
>JBOFBL010000172.1:0-3239 GCA_051645545.1 Casimicrobium sp.
CCACATTCATCGCGACATCGTTCGCATTGCAATATGCAATCACATTCGCAAACGTCGGAATCGGCTCGCCCGCGTATGCACTCGAATGCCAAGCGCCCGCATCGAGTTGCGAAAGCTGCGCCCAATCCTGCGCGGCGACAGTACCTTTACCGCTCGACGTTCGTTCAAGGTCGGCATCGTGCATTAAGAGCAATACATCGTCGCGTGAAAGTCTCACGTCGAACTCACAAGCGCGGTAGCCGTTCGCTACACCTAGTCGAATCGCAGCAAGGGTGTTCTCCGGTGCGAGCTTGCCCGCACCGCGATGAGCGATGGTCTTTGGGTAGTACCAACTTGGAAGATTCATCGCAGGCATTGTAGGAGCGGCGCTCTCAGCGATCAAATAAAAAATGATCGCGATTGGATTCGCCCTAACAACGTCGCCCGCAACGCAGTTCGCGAAGCATTGCGTCATAGCGCCGAAGGCGCAACATCCTAGCGAAGCGACGTCATAGTGAGCGCAGCGAACGTCGTCCTGTTCGATCTCTAAGCGCTTTGCGCTTAGAGATCGAACTTAATCCCTTGGGCAAGAGGTAGCTTCGATCCGTAATTAATCGTATTCGTCGCACGACGCATGTAAGCCTTCCACGAATCACTGCCCGACTCACGACCGCCACCGGTTTCTTTTTCGCCGCCGAACGCGCCACCGATTTCTGCGCCGCTGGTGCCGATGTTCACATTCGCGATACCGCAATCGCTGCCCGCAGGGCCGACGAATTTCTCCATCTCGCGCATATCGTTCGTAAACACCGATGACGACAAACCGTGATTCACAGCATTGTTGAGCGCAATCGCGTTTTCGATGTCGCCTTCGTATTTCACGACGTAGAGAATCGGCGCGAAGGTTTCATGACACATCACGTCCGCTTGCGAAGGCATTTCAACGATTGCGGGTTGCACGTAAAACGCGTCCTTGCCCAAGTCTTCGCGCACACGCTCGCCGCCTTGCACGAGCCCGCCCGCTGCGCGCGCGCCCGAAAGTGCGATCTGCATCATGTCAAACGCTTGATGATCGATCATTGGTCCGACGAGCGTGCCCTCTTCAATCGGATTGCCGATGCGAAGCTTGCCGTAAATAGTCTTGAGACGTGGTACAAGTTTGTCGTACACGCTCGCGTGTACGATCAAACGACGCAACGTGGTGCAGCGCTGGCCCGCCGTGCCGACGGCAGCAAAGGTCACTGCACGCTCAACCATTTCGAGATTCGCCGAGGGCGCAATGATCGCCGCATTGTTGCCACCCAGTTCGAGAATCGAGCGAGCAAATCGTTTTGCGCAAGCTTCGCCGACCGCGCGACCCATACGCGTCGAACCCGTCGCAGAAACGAGCGGAATGCGTGCGTCTCCGACGAGTATCGCTCCGACATCGCCTCGCCCTAATACAACAGCAGACAAACCCGCGGGCGCCGCATGACCTGCTGCAACGTAGCGCTTCACGGCGCGCTCAAAAATCGCCTGCGTCGCGAGTGCCGTGAGCGGCGTTTTCTCGGAGGGTTTCCAGATCGTCGAGTTACCGCACACGAGCGCAAGCGCTGAATTCCACGCCCACACCGCGACCGGAAAATTGAATGCACTGATGATGAGTGTCGGCCCCAGCGGATGCCAGGTTTCCATCATACGATGTTCGGCGCGCTCGGAGGCAATCGTGAGGCCATAGAGTTGTCGCGAGAGACCGACTGCGAAATCGCAAATGTCGATCATCTCCTGCACTTCACCCAAACCTTCTTGCAGAATTTTTCCGGCCTCGATTGACACCAGTTGGCCAAGCGCCATCTTGTTCGCACGCAGTTCTTCGCCAAGCATGCGAACGAGTTCACCGCGTGCGGGCGCGGGCACGGCGCGCCACGCGAGGAAGGCTTCGCGACTTTTGGCGACAACGGTTTCGAGTTCGCTTGGAGACGTCGTTGCGAGCGTTGCGATTGCCTCGCCGGTGATCGGCGTGCGCGCAGTGATCGTGTTGAGTCCGCTCGCGGCGGGGAGCGCTACGCCGAGCTGCGATAGGAGTTCGAGGGATTTGGTTTTCATGACGGAATTCTTTGACGCAGATTACGCTAATTTTCGCTGTAGGAGCGAAGAAAACGCCCGCCGCCGGGAGGAGAATTCCAGCGGCGGGCGAAAAATATCAATCAGGAAATTGATTCGATACGGCGCGATTGTTCGTACGCAATGCCGAATCGGTTTGCGAGGAAATCTGGCAGCTTCACTTCTTCCTGACGAATAAAGCCTCTCTGCGGCAGTTTCTTTTCGCGAAACAAGTCGACGGCGGCGCAGATGCCTGCGGCGGTCGTGATTTGAATCGCGGAGAGCGGCGCATCGTTTGCCGTCGCACGTTGCGCAAAAATTTTGCGCGCAAACACTTCCTGCACATACGCGCCCGCGCGCATACCGCTCACCGTTACGAACACGAGCACGACGTCTTGCATCGTCGTCGGCACCGATTTGCGCATGATGTCTTTGAGCGTTTCCTGATCGCCGGAGAGGCGCAAATCCGAGAGCAAGAACTGCATCAAATCGCGATGACCGGGATAGCGCACACTTTTGTAGTCGAGGTTGCGCACTTTGCCATTGAGCGTTTCGCAGAGCGTGCCCAAACCGCCCGAGGTGTTGAACGCCTCATACTCAACACCATCGAGCGAGAAGTGCTCCAAGCCTTCGAGCGGCAACATCGCCGTCGTCGCGCCTTCGTGAATCGCTTCGCACGGATGACAGTATTCGTTGATGAGGCCGTCGACGCTCCACGTTAAGTTGTACTTAAGCGCATTCGTTGGGAACGCTGGCAACGCGCCAACACGCATCTTGATCTCGTCGATCGTGTCGAATTGCTGCGCGAGATGATGCGCAACGATGCCGATGAAGCCAGGTGCCAAGCCACATTGCGGCATGAAGGCGCTCGGTGAATCTTTCGCAAGCGCCATGATCGCTTTGGTCGCGGCAACGTCCTCGGTCAGATCGAAATAATGACAATTCACTGCCTTCGCAGCCGTCGCAACTTTCACGGCAAGGTGATATGGAAGTGCATTGATCACTGCATCATGCCCGCGAATCACGGATTCGATGCCACCCGCTTTTTCGGTATCGATCAAAGTGCGTTCGACTTTGAGATGCTTCAACTTGTCGAGCGATGTCGAAGACTGATCTGCGACGGTGACTTGATAGTCGCCCGAGTTCACGAGCAGATGCGAAATGGTGTGGCCGATGTG
>JBOFBL010000173.1:0-2896 GCA_051645545.1 Casimicrobium sp.
AGCGATACCCATCGACCACCTTCACGAAGGATCAATGCTAATTCGGTCGCTGTTGATGGGTATCGCTTAGCTCCACCCATCCTACGTTAACCCGTATTCCGCAACCCCGCCGCCAATCCGTTAATCGTCAAATGCAACGCTCGTTGCGTGCGCTCTTCCACATCGCCCGAGCGCACGCGTCGAATCAATTCGATTTGCACGTGATTGAGCGGATCGAGGTACGGGAAACGGTTGCGGATTGAGCGTGCGAGCGTAGGGTTGTCGGCGAGCGGCTCCGCGCCGACGATCTTTACATAGGCGTCTTTGGTGAGATGCCATTCGCTTTTGATCGCGTCCCAAATGCGTTCGCGAGTTGTCGCGTCTTGCACGAGCGATGAGTAGGCCTCGCCAATCGAGAGATCGGTTTTCGCGAGCACCATGCCGAGGTTCGACAGAATCGTTTTGAAAAACGGCCAGTCCTTTGCCATCGCGCGCAAGTCCTCAATGGCGTTCGGTTCGCTTGCGAGCAATTGTTCGACGGCGCTGCCGAAACCATACCAACCCGGCAGCGCGACGCGCGCCTGTGCCCAAGAGAATACCCAGGGAATTGCGCGCAAATCGGAAATCGCCGGGCTTGCCTTTCGCGAAGCCGGGCGCGAGCCGATGTTGAGTTCGGCGATTTCTTTGATCGGTGTGCTTTCGCGGAAGTAGGTGACGAATCCTTCGTCACCGTAAACGAGCGAGCGATAGGCGTTGAACGCGTTTTCGCTCAAGCGCTCAGCGATGGATTCGAAGCGCTTTGCTTGCGCTGCGTCTGCGTTCAAGTTTGGAAGCAGCGTGCTTTCGAGCACCGCTGCGAGCAAGGTTTCCAAGTTGCGCTGCGCGAGTTCGGGGTCACCGTATTTGCTCGAAATGATCTCGCCTTGTTCTGTGAGTCGTAGGAATCCGTTCACCGCGCCTGCGGGCTGCGCGCGAATCGCGTCGTAGCTCGGGCCGCCGCCACGACCGACGCTGCCGCCACGACCGTGGAACAAACAGAGCCGCACGTTGTGTTTCGCGAAGCAATCGACGAGCGCTTGTTGCGCGCGATAGAGCGACCAGTTCGCGGTGAAATAGCCGCCATCTTTATTGCTATCGCTGTAGCCGAGCATGATTTCTTGCGCATCGCCCTGCGCGCGAATCCAGCGCCGATAGAGCGGATGCGCGAACGCGTCTGTCATCACGCGTGGCGCGTTTTCCAAATCTTCAATCGTTTCGAAGAGCGGCACGATCGCGACCGCGAGATGTGGTGCTTCGCCGCCGCGCGCGAGGCCGACTTCTTTGCAGAGCGTTGCGACCTCAAGCAAATCCGAGAGCGATTTACCCATCGAAATGATCATGCGCGGAATCGCAGCCGCGCCGAAGCGCGCATGCACGTCCGCCGCGCGACGGAAGATTGCGAGTTCAGAGAGCGCGAGCTCGGAGAGTTTCAGATAAGGCGATGAGAGCAAACGCGCGGTATTCAACTCGCGTGTGAGGATCGCGACTTTCTCTTCTTCGGAGAGCGACGCATAGTTTTCGCACACGCCGCACCCGGCAAGCAATTCGCCGATCACGCTTTCGTGCACAGCGGAGTTCTGCCGCAAATCGATCGGTGCGAGATGGAAGCCGAACGTCTGAACCGCACGTTTCAGTGGTAACAATCTTTGTTCAGCAATCCCAGAAGATCCATGGGCTTTAAGAGAATTAAATATAATTTCAAGATCATCTTCGAATTCTGTCGAGCCCGAATATATCTGTGCATTGACTGCACGAGCTGAGCGGAAGAATGGACGCTTGGTGATCGCCTCGTACGTCTGCGCAAGGCGCGCGTACATACCCGTGAGCGCACGGCGGTACGGCTCATCCGAGCGAAACGGTGAATCGTCGTGTCCACGCTCGGCGAGATCGCGCAGCGCATGCGTCACCTCCACCACGCGCGAGGACATCGCAAGTTCCGCACCGAGCGCATGCAATTCGTTCAAGTAATGCGAAAGCGCCAATTCACTTTGCGTATCGATCACGTAATCGAGCGTTTCCGCCGTCACAAACGGATTGCCATCGCGATCGCCGCCGATCCACATGCCGACTTTTAGGAACGCAGGCAATTCGGCATGCGTGTTGTCATGCTTCGCGAGCGCATCGACCGTATGCCTCATGAGGCGCGGCACTTCCGAGAGAAAACTCGCGCGGAAATACGAAAGCGCATTGTCCACCTCGTCGCGCACGCGAAGCTTCGTGAGCCGCAGCATCGCTGTTTGCCACATTTGCAGAATGAGGCGCTTCAAGGTTTCTTCGCGCTCATCCTCGTCGCCCGCGAGCGCTTGCGCAATCGCGCGCTCGGTATCCAAAATGCTCTGCCGCTTGATCTCGGTGGGGTGCGCGGTGAGCGTTGGGCTCACGTTTGCGCGCGAAAGGCAATGCCAAATCTCGCTGCCCGAAATTTGAGCCGCTTTCAAATGTTCAAACGCTGCTGCGAGCGAACCCACCTGTGGCGCAGAACCGCTGCGTTTGTGAAACCGGCGTCGACGATTTTGCTGCACATCTTCCGCGATGTTCGCGAGGTGCGAAAAATAAGTGAAGCCGCGCACCACATCGAGCGTCTGCTCAATCGTCAAATCCGAGAGCAGCGCATCCATCGAACGATGCGACACGCCCTCTTTGTGCAAACGCACCGACTCCTTGCGAATCGCCTCAATCGTTTCGAACGTCGCGCTCCCGCGCTGCTCGCGAATGATGTCGCCCAATAGCCGCCCCACGAGTCGCGTGTCGGCTTTCAAGAGCGCTTCTTTGTCTTCGGAAGTAGGGATGGGAGCGGCGGTCACGTTCATGTGCCCGATTATGCTGCAACGCAGCACTACTGGAAACTACAGCGAAATGTTTTGGAGCTTCACTTCCG